>NZ_JAPDCD010000009.1:0-127911 GCF_027705695.1 Aeromonas sp. QDB62
CTCCTGCATGGAGACGCGATTAGATCACAGACGATCTGCCTGTTCAAATTTCATTAACAAAGTGCGATCCCGCCCTGCAGCAGTGGCAGCGTCATGTCGCCAATGATCGGAACGGCTCTTTGCTCATCCACATTCCAGAATGCAAACAACTCCGGCAATTTATCCTGATGAGAGGCACGCATCAAAAAATAGACCCGATTCTCGGGCGCACGTTCCAGCAATTTTTTGATCAACCTGCGCCCGATAAAGCCACTTCCGCCTGTGATGAAATAGTTCATGTCATTGTTCCGCTACTGATTTGGCTGTTACTTACCGTTAGATATATCACGCTTCATATGGAAATCTGCAATTCGATTGCCGGTTCGTGAGCCATCCCTTATTTCCACCCATTCACTATTTCGTTATTAGGTAGAACCCTCTATTTTTTGTCCCTAGACTGGAGTTGAAAAATCAGTAATGCCACAACCGGATTGCAGTTGTCGTTGTCGCCATTACGTTTAACTGTCGTTATTCAAGGAGAAGATCATGGCTAAGAAATTGAAAGCACTGGCAGGGTCAGTGACCGACAACCAACTCACCTCCACCATCAAGGAGTCCACCCAGCAGATCTGGTTGGCGGGTCTGGGTGCCTATGCCAAAGCACAGGAAGAGGGTGGCAAGATCTTTGAAGCCCTGGTGCAGGAAGGGGAAGCGCTGCAGGCCAAAACCCGTCAGAGCGCCGATGAGAAGATTGCCGCAGTGACCGACAAGACCGCCAATACCTGGGGCCGTCTGGAGCAGGTGTTTGAAGATCGCGTCGCCCGCGCCGTGGCCAGCCTTGGCATCCCCACCCGCAAGGATATCGACAAGCTCTCCAAGCGCATGGCCGAGCTGACCGATGTGGTGCAGCAACTGCTGGATGCCCAGGACGAAGAGGCCCCTGAAGCCGAAGCCAAGCCGGCAGCCGTCAAAAAGCCCGCCGCTCGCAAGCCGCCGGTAAAGAAAGCGCCGGTAGCCAAGGCTAAAGAGGCGGTAGTCGAGCAGGCCGCCGATCTGCTCTCCGCCGCCGAAGATGCGGTGAAAGAGGTGAAGGCCAAAGCGGAAAGCGTCCTGCCCTGATCCCTCACGGTGAAATAAGGTAGTTGATACCGGCCCATGCCCCTCGCTGGGCCGGTCTTGTCATGGAGAGAGTCATGGATAGGGAGGCGACGCTATGAGTACCATCGCAATTGCCCTTGCCGGCGGCGGGCCGCTCGGCGGCATCTACGAGATCGGTGCCTGTGCGGCGCTCTCCGACAGCATCAGCGGTCTGCGTCTCGACCATGCCGACATCTATGTTGGCGTGAGCTCGGGGGCCGTGGTGGCATCGGCACTGGCTAACGGCATCTCCCCGGCGAAGCTGGTGCGGATCCTGCTCAGCGATGATGCGGGGGAGATGTTTGATCCGGCTACCTTGCTGCGCCCCGCCTTTCGGGAATATGCCGAACGTCTGACCTCGATCCCGCCGCTGGCGTGGCAGAGTCTGACCTACTATCTGGCGGCTCCCTGGAAGCGCAGCCTGTTTGAGTCGCTGCAGGGGCTTTCCAAGGCCATCCCGACCGGACTGTTTGACAACCGTGGGGTGGATCGCACCCTGACCCAGTTTTTCTCTCGCCCCGGCCGCAGCAACGATTTTCGCCAACTGCGCAGCCGGCTGTTTGTGGTGGCCACCGAACTCGACACCGGTCATCCGGTCGCCTTCGGTAGCCCGGGGCTCGATGACGTGCCCATCTCGGCAGCGGTACAGGCTTCGGCCGCCCTGCCCGGTCTCTTTCCCCCCTCGCTGATCAATGGCCGTTACTATGTGGACGGGGCGCTGATCAAGACCCTGCACGCCTCGGTGGCGCTGCAAGAGGGGGCGGATCTGGTGTTCTGCATCAATCCGCTGGTGCCCTATGATGCAGACATGGCTGCCGGTGCACCGACCAATCTGGTGGATAGCGGTCTGCCAGTGGTGCTGGCCCAGACTTTTCGCGCCATCATCCACTCCCGCATGCATGTGGGGATGGATCGTTACAAACATCAATATCCCGACGCTGACGCTCTGCTGTTTGAGCCCTCCTCTGCCGATGGCGAGATGTTCTTTACCAATGTGTTCAGCTATCGGGATCGCCGCCGCCTCTGCGAGCACGCCTACCAGCACACCCGCCGCGATCTCTGGCAACGCCGTGACGAGCTGGCGCCGGTGCTGGCCAAGCATGGCCTGGAGCTCAATCTAGCCGCGCTGGCAGATGAACATCGTACCCTGCTGGCCCCCGGCAGTGGCTCGGTCGATGCGCTAGACAAGTCGCTGGAGCAGTTGCAGCACTGGCTTGCCAAACGCTATCGCCACGGCGTGCGCCGTTCACCCTCGAAGGAGTAGCATGGATCGCAAACCCAAACGCCGTACCCGGGAGCGGATCCTGACCACAGCCCTCGCCTGCTTCAACCGGCAGGGCGAACCCGGCGTCACCACCTCGGCCATTGCGGCCGAGATGGAGATAAGCCAGGGAAATCTCTACTACCACTTCCACAACAAGGAGGAGATCGTCAACGCCCTGTTCGGCGAATTCGAGCAGCAGATGGATCGCCTGCTGGATGCGGTCACGACCCCCTCCGATGAGGCGGAAGATATCTGGCTTTTCCTCCATCTGATGTTTGAGGCCATCTGGCAGTACCGTTTCCTCTACTACGATATCGCGACCCTGATGAGCGGTTATCATCAGGTGGAGCAGCGCTTTTCCGCCCTGCTGCGCCGCAAGGAGCAGACCGCAGCCGCCATTTGCAATCACCTGCAAACGGCCGGGCTGATGGAGGGCACGGCGCAACAGATGCGCACCCTGGCGGCCAATGTGGCGCTGGTGGGCACATTCTGGATCTCTTACCAGCGGGCACTGCACCCCAAGGCGGATGCCGATATCGCCCTCGGCGTCGTTCAGGTGATGCAGCTGGTCGCCCCCTATTTGCGGGCCGATGCCCGCGCTCATCTGGGCGCCCTCGCCCACCACTACACCGACAAGGTTTGATTCACATGCGACAGGGAGAATATGCATGACCACTTCACAACTCGAATTTGTCCCCTTCCCTTACGTGGACGCGGCCTATGACTACGCTGGCCAGAAGCTGGCGGACAACTGGGATCGCCTCCATCAGGGGGATGCCGAACCCTGGCCGGAAGACGAACAGGTTCAGGATGCCTGGCGGGCCTATCATGCCGGGGATTTTGCCAAGGCAGTCGCCCTTGGCGAAGCGGCCACAGAGGCGGGCCTCAATGTGGCGAACAAGGCGCTGGTGATCCACGCCAGCTATCTGCTGGAGGACAAGTACGCCAAGCGCGCCGCCTTCGAGCGGGCAGCCAGCCATGCCGAAAAGCTGCAAAAGCGCCAGCCCGATAACGTCAATGCCTGGTATTTCCACGCCCTGGCGCTCGGTCGCTACAGTCAGGTCATCTCCATCACCAAGGCGCTCTCGCAGGGGATTGGCGACAAGATCAAGGCGAGCCTTGAGAAGGCGCTGGAGCTTGAGCCCGATCACGCCGAAGCCCATATCGCCTTCGGTGCCTGGCACGCCGAGATTGTCGACAAGCTGGGGGCCATGATCGGGAGCCTCACCTATGGCGCCAAGAAAGAGGAGTCAGAGCGTCACTTCAAGGAGGCGCTGGCGCTGATCCCCGACTCGGCCATCGCCCGTATGGAGTACGCCAACGCCCAGGTGATGCTGCACGGCAAGAGCCGCCTGAAAGCCGCCGAAGCCCTCTATGCCGAAGCAGCCGAGTGCGAACCGGTGGATGCCATGGAGCGCCTCGATGTGGAGGCTGCGCGCGAGGAGCTGGAAGAGTAACCCCCTCCCCGCCATTCATAGATAACAAAACAAGAGGCCAACCCGCGGGTTGGCCTCTTTGCTGATGGTTGTTGCGTGGTTGAACGACCCGTCGCCTGTCGATTCAGCGTCAGTCAACCGAGCAGGGCATCCAGTCCATGGGGATCGAACAGCAGATCCGGCTCCATCAGCACCAGCAGTAACAGCTGTTCAAACTCCACCGCAAAACGCGCTACTACCCGATCCGGATCCGGCACCAGCTTCTTGTCGGTGATAAGGCCCAGTTGCACCTTGTGATCGTAAGAGAGGATGGAGACACCGACGCCGATATCCCCCGATTGCGGCACCCAGAACAGCGGCTGGCGCAGCCGCGCCCCCGCCATATAGAGGGTCTGCTGCGGGCCGGGCACATTGGTGATCACCGCACTGGCCTTGGCCGTGAGCAGCTCGACCGCCTGCTGCTGCACCGCATTGGGGGCCATACCAAGGGCGTGCAACAGATTGAGCACCACCACGGGTTGTAGCGAGGTGCGCAGCGCCTGCATCCGATCACGCACGGTATAGAGCCGTTGCAGTGGATGCTCGACATCCAGCGGCAAGTCCAGGGCCACCAGCCCGAAGCGGTTGCCCAGCGCCCCCTCGTCGTCTGGCGTACGCATGTTGACTGGCACCAGCGCGCGGATCTTGACCTTGTTGGCGTCATCCCCCTTCTCTTGCAGGTAGTGGCGAAACGCCCCGGCGGTCGCGGCGATCAGCAGATCGTTGACCGAGCAGCCCAGCACCTTGCCCACCGCCTTGATATCCGGCAGATCAATTTGCTCCGACCAGGCCACCCGTTTGGTACTGGCGGTTTTGCCCCGCAGGCGGCAGGGCGAGTCATCACTGAGGGTGGCGATATTGCACAGCTCGCTCGCCAGATCCCGCCCGGTCTTGAGGTAATCCACCGCCTTGGTGGGATGAGTGACCACCTCGACATATTTGGACCAGAGGGTGCCGGTCAGCTTGAGACCGGCCCGCACCAGCCGGCTGCCGTGGTGGCTGTCGTCTGCCTCCTCGTCCTCACTGTCATCCAGTGGCTCCGGTGACGGTGGCCGTGGTGCGCCTTGCGGGGTGTTATCCATCATGGTCAGCATGGCCCGCACCAGCGAGAAGCCGTCGCCCATGGCGTGGTGAATGCGTACCACCAGCGCTTGCCCGCCCAGCGAGGTGTCGGTCAGGTGCATGTCCCATAGAGGGCGCTGGTGGTTGAGCGGTGTAGAGGCGAGATCGGCCACCAGCTTCTCCAGCTCAAGCTGACCTGCGTTACCCGGCAGGATCACCCGCTTGAGGTGCTGATCGAGATCGAAATCGGGGTCATGGCGCCAGTAGTAGGAGCCCCCTTCCAGCACGGCCCGCTGGTGGAAGCGGGGTTGCACCGAAATGGTGTGGCGTAATCCGGCCCGCAACCGCGCCTCATCGAGCTCCCCTTCAAACATCAGGACGCCGATGATCTGCATCAGGTTGTTGGGTCTGTCCATGCGTAACCAAGCGGTATCGACGCAGGAGATAAATTCACTCGGTGGCATGGTTGTTTCCCTACAAAATGAATTTACCGAGGCGGCAAGTTGCTCATGCCCTCATATCTGGATGAGAGCATTGGGTAATCAAGATGACAATAGCGAGTGCCGACTCGAAATATGAAAATAGAAATGACGAATAACGTACAAAACAGAATCCGGATATCGCCGGTTAATCACGTTGGCAAACAATATTGCTTGCCTACTTATTTCAAACAGCCATCGTTCACCGCAGGTTTATTTAATGTCAGTGCGATGAAAAGTTTTAAACACGTTTGGGACAAGGTAAGCGATTTTCCACATAATCGAGGATCTCCTGTTCCAGTACGCTGCGTACCGGTAACAGCATCAAGCCAAGATGCACTTCCAGTTCCAGGGTATCGTCGTCCAGGGTGAGAGTGCCATGTACCCCCGAGCCGCGAAAGCGCAGTTCGGTCTCATCTTCATCTGCCCATTCGCAGTCGAGTTGATAGCTCTCGCTCATATCCTGGGCGATGGCTTCGGCAGCGAGTCGGGCGGCGGCCAGTCCCAGCGGATGCTGACGACTGACCTGAATGGTGGAGAGTGCGCTGCTGCCAGCGAGGGAGTCGTAGAAGAACATGGTAGTTACTCTGGGTCATAAGATATTTATTGATATTAAACACATGTTCACAACAAGTGAAAGGATGGTTCACATAAATGGGACTCACTTAACAGAGTGGATGACGATGAACGCCCTCAATGGCGTACGGCATTTATTCCCTCCCCCTTGCACGCTACACTTGTCGCCAAACTGATAGAAAAAGCTGCTTGTTTTTCATTCGCTTGTATCGCTATTTCTCTATTTTCCCATCAATGGGCCCAAGGCCGGAGAGCGGTTGATGACCCATCAAGAAGATGCCCACGATGACGATAGCACCCTGGGGCGGCTCTACCGCCAGCTCCATCGGGTCGCGGCCTTGCGCGAGCAGATGCGGGCTCACCCGGAAGATCAGCAGGATCGGGACCGGTTGCGTCAGTGGCAGGCCGACAGGTTGGGGCGTACCCATCGCGATCTGCTGGAGAGCGACCGCTACGGCCCCGCCGCCAAGTTTTTCCTGACCGATCTCTATGGTCCGGGGGATTGTGCCCGGCGCGATGCTGACGTGATGCGGGTGATGCCGACCGCCGAGCGACTGTTGCCTGAGTCCGGTCTCAAGGTGCTGGCGCAGGCGATCGAGCTCGATGCCCTCTCCGAGGAGCTGGACTACCTGATGGTGGTGGCGCTGCGGCGCATTAGCGGGCTCAACCCCATTACTGCGGAGCACTACGCTATCGCCTATCGCGCAGTGGGCGAGCAGGCGCGCCGCGAACATCAGATTGTGTTGGTGAGCGAGCTTGGCATGACGCTGGACAGGCTGGCGAGAAAGCCGCTGCTTGGCGCGACCCTCAAGCTGGTGTCGGGGCCCGCCCATCTGGCGGGCTTGGGTGAGCTTTTTTCCTTTGTCGAGCGTGGTTATCAGGTGTGTCACAAGATGGGGCGAGCCAACGAGTTTCTCGAGACCATCGCCAGTCGCGAGACGGCGATCATGACGGCGCTCTTTAACGGCGATAGCAGTGTGCTGGGGTAAGGCTTATCGAGGGATAAGCCGCCGGAATAACAAAGCGGGCCGATGGGCCCGCTGTTCGTTTATCGCTGTTTGTCGATATGAGGGGGGATATACAACCGCTCAGATAACCAGTAGGTCCATAAAGATGTGTACCGGGGTGGCGGCAAGGCGCGGCCCGTCCTGACAGAGGGCCAGAATGTCGTTGACCCGTTTGGCCGGGAAGCGGGTGGCCAGATTGTGTTGGAATTTTTCTACCAACAGCGGGATCCCCTCCTCCCGGCGGCGACGATGGCCGACCGGGTACTCCACCTCGACCTTGGCAGTGTGAGAGCCGTCCTTGAAGAAGATCTGGATTGCGTTGGCAATGGAGCGCTTGTCCGCCTCCAGATATTCGCGACTGTAGCGTTTGTCCTCCTGCACCACCATCTTGCCACGCAGCGCGTCGATGCGGGGATCGGCGGCCACGTCGTCCTCGTAATCCTCGGCGATCAGGCGACCGAAGATCAGCGGCACCGCCACCATATACTGCAGGCAGTGATCCCGATCGGCGGGGTTGTTGAGGGCGCCGACCTTGCTGATAATACGAATGGCCGACTCATGGGTGGTGAGCTCGATACGGTCGATCTCGTCCAGCCGCCCCTTCACCTGCTCGTGCAGCTTCATGGCGCACTCCACCGCAGTCTGGGCATGGAACTCGGCGGGATAGGAGATCTTGAACAGCACGTTCTCCATCACATAGCTGCCGTAGCCCTGATGCAGGGCGAACTGATTGCCCTTGAACAGCACGTCGTAGAAGCCCCACTTGGGGGCGCTCAGTACACCGGGATAGCCCATCTCGCCGCTCATGGTGATCAGCGCTAGCCGTACCGCACGGGAGGTGGCATCCCCCGCCGCCCAGCTTTTGCGCGAACCTGCGTTGGGGGCATGGCGGTAGGTACGCAGGCTCTGGCCATCGACCCAGGCCTGGGAGACCGCATCGATCACCTGATCGCGGGTTCCGCCGAGCATGTGGGTCACCACGGCGGTACTGGCAACCTTGACCAGCACCACGTGATCGAGACCGACCCGATTGAAAGAATTCTCCAGTGCCAGTACACCTTGGATCTCGTGGGCCTTGACCATGGCCACCAGCACATCGCTCATGGTGAGCGGCGCCTTGCCTTCGGCGACGCGGGTACGGGAGAGCCAATCGGCGGTGGCGAGAATGCCGCCCAGATTGTCTGAGGGGTGACCCCACTCGGCGGCCAGCCAGGTGTCGTTGTAATCGAGCCAGCGGATGATGGCGCCGATATCCCAGGCCGCCTTGACCGGATCGAGGCAGAGCTGGGTACCGGGCACCCGGGCGCCATGAGGTACGAGGGTGCCGGGGACTATGGGTCCGAGGTGCTTGGTACACTCGGGGAAGCGCAGGGCCAAGAGGCCACAGCCGAGCGTATCCATCAGGCAGTAGCGGGCGGTGTCGAGAGATGCCTCGCTGGTAATGGGGTGGTTGCAGACATAATCGGCAATATCGACCAGCACCTGATCGGGCTCGGGTCTGTGGTTGACGTCGACGTTGGCGGACATCGTGATTTCCTTATCGTTGTTGTAGGGAGACAAAATGACGGGGGGCCGGGCCGACATAATCGGCGCTCGGGCGGATGATCCGGTTGTGCTCGCGCTGCTCCATCACATGGGCGCACCAGCCGGTGACCCGCGAGCAGACGAAGATAGGCGTGAACAGCTTGGTCGGGATCCCCATGTAGTGATAGGCGCTGGCGTGGAAGAAGTCGGCGTTGGGAAAGAGCGCTTTCTCTTCCCACATCACCTTCTCCGCCTCGCAGGAGACGCGATAGAGGCGATCATCGCCCACTGCTGCGGCAAGTTTGGCCGACCACGCCTTGATGATAACGTTGCGCGGATCCGAGGTACGGTAGATGGCGTGGCCAAAGCCCATGATCTTCTCCTTGGCCGCCAGCTTGGCCAGCAGTTCGCGCCTTGCCTGCGTCTCGTCTTGCCAGTGTTCGATCATCGCCATAGCCGCCTCGTTGGCGCCGCCATGGAGCGGGCCGCGCAGGGTACCGATGGCGGCGGTGATGCAGGAGAACATGTCGGAAAGGGTCGAGGCGCAAACCCGCGCTGCAAAGGTGGAGGCGTTGAACTCATGCTCGGCGTAGAGGATGAGGGAGACATGCATCACCCGGCGCTCCAGCTCGCTCGGCGCTTTCTGGTGCAGCAGCGCCAGAAAGTGACCGCCGATACACTCTTCATCGCTGTCGAGGGCGATGCGGACCCCTTCATGGCTGAACTTGTACCAGTAGATCAGAATGCCCGGAAAGGCCGCCAGCAGCCGATCCGCTACTTCATGCTCATGCTCGAAACCATCTTCCGGCTCCAGATCGCCGAGCATGGAGCAGCCGGTGCGCAGCACATCCATGGGGTGGGCATCGGCGGGAATACGCTCCAGCACCTCCAGCAGCGGCTGGGGCAAAGTGCGCAGGCGACGCAGTTCGCGCTTGTACGCGTCAAGCTGCTGCTCACCGGGTAACTCCCCCTTGAGCAGCAGATAGGCGACCTCCTCGAACTGGGCGCTATCGGCCAGCTCCTTGATGTCATAGCCGCGATAGGTGAGACCGGTGCCGCTCTTGCCTACGGTGCAGATGCTGGTCTCCCCCGCACTCTGCCCGCGCAGACCTGCCCCGCCCAACGGTTTTTGCTGTCCCATAAGCTGCCTCCTATTCCTTGGCTGTAAACAGACGATCCAGTGTCTGCTCGTAGTGGTGATATCCGAGGAAGTCGTAGAGCGACTCCCGGGTCTGCATGGTCTCCACGACGGCTCGCTGATGGCCATCCTGGCGAATATGTTGATAGACGTTGAGGGCAGCCTGATTGGCGGCGCGGTTGGCGCTCAAGGGGTAGAGCACCATGTCAACCCCGTGGGCGGCGAGCAGCTCCTTGTCAAACAGCTCGGTTTTGCCAAATTCGGTCATGTTGGCGAGGATCGGCACTCCGGCCGCCTGCCTGAACTGGTCATACTGGGCCAGCTCGGTCACCGCTTCGGCGAAGATCATGTCGGCACCGGCGGCCACATAGGCGGCAGTGCGCTCAAGAGCAGACTCCATCCCTTCCACCGCCAGTGCATCGGTGCGCGCCATGATGACGAACTCGCTATTCTCGCGGGCATCCACCGCCGCCTTGATGCGATCGCACATCTCCTCCAGCGACACCACCGCCTTATTGGGACGGTGGCCGCAGCGCTTCTGGGCCACCTGATCTTCCATATGGACTGCGGCAACCCCGGCCCGCTCGAACGCGCGAATGGTGCGGGCGATATTGAATGCCCCACCCCAGCCGGTGTCGATATCGACCAGCAGCGGCACCCGGGTGGCCGCGGTCATCCGTTCTGCATCGATCAGCACATCGTTGAGGGAGGTCATGCCAAGATCCGGCAAGCCGTAGGAGGCATTGGCCACCCCGGCACCGGAGAGATAGAGGGCTTGAAAACCGCTGCGCTCGGCCATCAGCGCCATATAGGCATTGATGGTGCCGACGATCTGCAGGGGCCGTTCATTGGCGAGGGCGGTGCGAAAGCGCAGGCCTGCCGAGGGGGACAAACTGGACATCATGACTCCTTTCACCTGTCTAGTCTGGCTATCTAATATCACGTTTACGTTAACGTCAATTATACTTTCGTAACATTCCGGCCGCAGGCAAGACAGGAAACCGGTTTTAGGGTAAATTTCACCAATTCCTTCAACAGGTTGAATTGTATGATGGAGCCCGGTTCCGTGATTGTCTGTCCGGCGTGCGACTTGCTGATCCAGCGCAAGGCGCTGCCGTTGCGTCGCCATGCCCACTGCCCACGTTGTCACCAGCATCTCTATGGCCGTTATGCCTTTCGTCCTTCCCAGTTGATGGCCCTGACCATCACCGGTTTTTTGTTGCTGCCCTCCGCGTTTTTTGAGCCGCTGATCTATCTGCGGCTGGCGGGGGTCAACTCCGATGCCGACTTGCTGCGCGGGATACTGGTGCTGTTTGGCGAAGGGGAGTTTTGGGTGGCCTCTCTGGTGCTCTGGTGCGCCGTACTGGCGCCGGTTGGATTGTTGGCGGGGATCTTTGCGCTGGCATCTGGCATGGCCAAGCGTTGGCACATCCTTGCGCCCACCTTGAAGCTGGTCGAGGTGTTTCGTCACTGGGCCATGCTGGAGGTCTATATCGTCAGCCTGCTGGTCGCCCTGTTCAAACTGATCGATATCGCCGATGTGCGCCTGGGTGGCGGGCTGCTCAGCCTCGGCATTCTGATGCTGCTCAACATGACCCTGCTGATCCTGTTTGACCCCGCCCCCTACTGGGCGCGGATCCCGTTAAAGGAGCCGGAACATGACCAGCGCCCGTGAAATGGGGCTGTGCGGCTGCCAAACTTGCGGCCTGCTGGTCCGTTATCGTTTCCACGCCGTTTGTCCCCGCTGCGGCAGCAAGCTGCAGGTGCGCATTCCTCGCTCCCTCGCCTGGTCATGGGGCTTGCTGGCGCTCGCCACCTTTATGTTGTTGCCTGCCAACCTGCTGCCCATTACCCACTTCTACAACAAGGGGTTGCTGCAATCCGATACCATCTTCAGCGGTATCATGATGCTCTATCGCAGCAAAATGAGCGGGATTGCCACCATCGTCCTCACCGCCAGCATACTGGTGCCGGTGGGCAAGATATTGGGGCTGGGCTGGATCTGCTGGCAGTTGCAGCGGACCAAACCGGTGCGGCGCAAGCGCCAGCTGGTGATGTACCGGGTGATCGATTTTATCGGCCGCTGGTCGATGCTGGACCTGTTCGTGATCTCGCTGATGGTGGCACTGGTCGATCGGGGTGTCCTGCTGAGTGTTCGCGCAGGCCCCGGTGCCACCGCCTTTGCCGGTGTGGTGGTGCTGACCATGATGTCGGCCCGCATGCTCGATACCCGTTTACTGTGGGACAAGGCGGCCCGTTGATGATTTCTCTGTTTTTGTCTGATGCGCTGTTTAATCCAGCCAATAAGGAGTCGGTATGATCGGGGCTGAACCCGTCATTGAAAAGCGTCGCTGGTTATCGCCGGTCTGGCTGTTACCCCTGATAGCCCTGCTGCTGGCAGGTGGCTTTCTCTATCAGCAGGTATTGAGCCGTGGCCAGCTTATCCAGATCAACTTCGCGCAAGGCAACGGCATCTTGCCGGGCAAAACCCAGATTCGTTATCAGGGGGTGGCCATCGGCGTGGTGCAGGAGCTGGAGCTGGCTGAAGATGGCCGCAAGATTGCGGTGATGGCCAAGATTGACAGCCGTGCCAGACCGCTTATTCGCAAGGGGTCCGATTTCTGGCTGGTGAGCCCCAAGGCGTCGCTCACCGAGATCTCCGGCCTCGATACCCTGGTATCCGGCAACTACATCAATCTGCAGCCGGGGCGTGAAAGCAATCCGCTGGAGGAGACCTTCGATGCGCTGGAGGGCCCTCCTCCCGGCTATCAAGCGCAGGGGCGGATGCTGCACCTGACCGCCGATTCGCTGGGCTCGGTCGGGATTGGCGCCAAGCTCTATTTCCGTGGCATCGAAGTGGGCAGCGTGATCAATACCCGCCTTGGTCAGGACAACCAGAACGTCATTCTGGATCTGGTGATCGAGCCGCGTTTCGAACATCTGGTCAAAGCCGACACCCGCTTCTGGAACATCAGCGGCATCAAGGGCTCCTTCAGTCTGGCCGGGGTGAGCGTGGAGGCTGGCAGCCTCACCTCCATCCTGAGCGGTGGCATCGCCTTTGATTCGCCCAAAGACTCACCAGAGCCGGAAAAAGGGCAGCTGTTCACTCTTTACAAAGGGCTGGCGGAAGCGGCGCGTGGCGAGCGTATTGACATTGCGGCTGGCGATCTTCCGGTCAAGGAGGGGATGCCGATCCTCTACGAGGGGATCGAGATTGGTCGTATCGACCCCATTCGTCTCACCGACAAAGGCCGCGTGGTGACGGCGCTGATCAACCCGGAGCAGGCCTATCGCATCACCGACAGGAGCCAGCTGGTGTGGGAGAGTGTCTCCCTCTCCGCGACCGGCGTGCAGCATGCGGATCGCCTGCTCTCCGGCCCGGCCATTCGCCTCGACTATGTGGCGGGCAAACCGGCACACCAGATGACCCTGACCGATCGCGCCCCCCAAAGTGGCACCAAGGTGACGTTGCAAGCTGACGATCTGGCGGGGCTCAATCAGGATGCGCCGGTCTGGTACAAGGGATTGCAGGTGGGCCGCATCAGCCAACTCACCCTGGATGCGCGCGGCAATGCCAGTGTCGAGCTGGTGATGGCGCCGAACTACGGCCATCTGCTCAACCGTGCCCGCTTCTATCGCGCCGCACCGCTGCAGATCGATGCCGATCTGAGCGGTATCAAGGTGGAAACCAGTCCGGCCAGTGCCTGGCTGGGGGGCGGGATCAAGCTGCTCCAGGCCAGCAGTGGCGAGCGGATTAATCGTCTCTACCCGAGTCAGGAGCTGGCACTGCTTGGCACCCGAGATGCCAAGCCCCAGCGCTGGTTGCTCAAGGCAGATCAGGCCGATGGCATCGGCATTGGCTCACCCGTGCTCTATCTGGGGCTCGAAGCGGGCAAGGTCAAACAGCTGCGCTCCGCCAAAGAGGGGGTCGAGATCGAGCTAGAAATCGATGGCGTGTATGCCCCCCTCCTTGCCCAACAACCGCAATTCTGGAAGAAAGCGGCCATCGATACCCAGGTTGGGATTGATGGCGTCAAGGTCAAGGTCGGTAATCTGGCGACCCTGTTGCGCGGTGCCATCGAGTTCGACCGGCTGGCCAATGGCCGTAGCAGCCATCAGCTGTTTGACAGTAAAGAGCAGGCCCGTGCGAAAGTACGTACCCTCTCTCTGGTCGCTGATAACAACCCGGGGCTCGGGATTGGCAGCCCGATCCGCTATCGCGGGGTCGATATCGGCAAAATTGAAGAGATTGAGCTGGAGCCGTCATTGGGCCAGGTGATCTTCAAGGCGGAGCTCGATGGTCACTACGCCGAGCGCTTCCTGCAAACCGGCGCCCGCTTTACCCTGGTGCAAGCCAAGTTGGGGCTGGGCGGTGTTGCGCACCTCGATACCCTGATCAAGGGGGCGTTCGTAGAAGCACACCCCGGTAAAGGCGCTGGCAAAGATCGCTTCCCCTTGAGTCAGGTTGGCCCGGTGGGTCTGGCCCTGACCCTCAAGAGCCCCTCCGTCAATGGCCTGAGCGTCGGTAGCCCGCTGCTGTTTCGCAAGATGGTGGTCGGCAGTGTTACTAAGGTGGCGCTGGCTCGGGATGGCAGCGAGGTGGTGATCGACGTCAGCGTGGAGCAGGAGTATGCCCATCTGGTGCGGGCCAACTCCCGTTTCTGGAATGTCTCCGGGGTCAAGGCGGATATCGGCCTGACCGGCGGCACCATCGAAGTGGAAACCGTGCAGAGCCTGCTGGCTGGCGGCATCGCCTTCAATACCCCGGAGAAAGAGATGGGGCCAACCGTCAAGGCGGGCCACAGCTATCCACTCTACGGCAAAGCCGAGAAAGAGTGGCTGGAGTGGAGCCCGCGCATCCTGCCCTGATCCCTCCCCCTTTACGTATATCCTCCAAGCCCGGCCTCGCGCCGGGCTTTTTTATATTCCGATACCTGTTGACGGTGTTCAGATTCAGAATATTCCTAGCCTTGTGGTAGGATATCGCCCCTCTTTTTCGGTCAATGAGACGGCTCCGTGCACGACAACACCTTCCTTCCCGATTACTTTTTACGCCACATTGCGGCCATCATGCCGACCCATCTCTCGATGGATGAGTTTGTGGCCAGTTGTCGACGTCCGCTGCGCCGCAGTATTCGGGTCAATACCTTGAAGATCGCCGTCTCCGACTTCGTCGCGCTGATGCAGCCATTGGGTTGGCAGCTTGACCCGGTGCCCTGGTGTGACACCGGCTTCTGGTTGACCCGTAGCGATGAAACAGTGCCCCTTGGCAACACCGCCGAGCATCTGAGCGGACTTTTCTACATTCAGGAAGCGAGCTCCATGCTGCCGGTGAAGGCGCTCTTTGCCAGCGACAAGATTAAAGCGGACGGCATATTGCTGGATGCGGCGGCGGCCCCCGGCTCCAAGACTACCCAGATTGCCGCTCTGATGAACAATCAGGGGATGCTGGTTGCCAACGAGTTTTCCAGCAGCCGGCTCAAGGTGCTGAGCGCCAATATCCAGCGTTGCGGTGTGACCAATGTGGGCATGACCCATTTTGATGCTAAGGTGTTTGGCCAGTGGTTGCCAGAGACCTTCGACGCTATCCTGCTCGACGCCCCCTGCTCCGGCGAAGGGACGGTGCGCAAGGATGAAGATGCCCTGCGCAACTGGAGCATCGAGAGCATCGACGAGATCGCGGCGGTGCAGCAAGGGTTGCTGGAGAGCGCCTTCCATGCCTTGAAACCGGGCGGCGTACTGGTCTACTCCACCTGCACCTTGAGTCAGCAGGAGAATCAGGCGGTCTGCCAATCCCTGCTGGACAAGTTTGGTGATGCCTTGAGTTTTGACTCGCTGGCCGACCTGTTCCCTCATGCAGAGCTGGCCTGCACATCCGAAGGATACCTGCACGTTTGGCCCCAGATCTTCGACAGTGAAGGCTTTTTCGTCGCCAGATTGCGCAAGCATCACTCGGTGCCAAACACCATGTTCAAGCCGGGCAAGCTCGGCAAATTCCCCTTTGCGCCGCTACCGGCCAAAGAGGCGGAACCCATTTTGCGCGATATTGAGGCCAACTTTGGCGTGACGCCTCAAGGGCAACTATTTGGTCGCAATGACGAGATCTGGCTCTTCCCCAAGCGGTTTGATCAGGTACAGGGCAAACTGCGTTTCGATCGCATTGGCATCAAGCTGGCCGAGACCTTCAAGAAAGGCTATCGCCTCACCCATGAGTGGGCGCTGGCCTATGGTGATAAAGCGAGCAAGGGCGTGGTCGAACTGGACAGCGCCAACGCGCGGGAATTTATGATGGGGCGGGATGTCTGGCCAGAGCAGGATGCTGGTGCTGGCGAGGTGATCGTCCGCTATCAGGGGCATACCCTGGGCATGGGGAAATGGGTTGGCAGTCGGGTCAAGAATGCCCTCCCCCGCGAGCTGGTGCGTGACAATAATCTGTTCAATGCATAGTGGGCTGTTCGTGAACGAGTCAGGATACCCACACTGCGGTTGAACTTTTATCGGGATCTTGAAAAGCCTTGAGCCTTGTCTAAGCTTAAGGCAATCCGAACACCAGTTAGCGCACGGCTCTGCAAGGAGCCAATTCCCCTATGCCAGGTACAAGGAATTCGTACCTGGCTTTTTTTATCTCTTATCAAATAGCAGTTGCTTCACTCTTGGCGCTATTCAACACTCTCTTCGACTTGCGTGGACACTCTGTTTTCAAACAGGGGTTCCCTGCCCAGCTCATGTTGATAGAGCAGATCGATCGCCTGTTCGACCAGTGATGCCTGACTATCTTCGAGATGGATACCCAGAGCAGCCAATCGCTCGGCATGGCGATTGCTGATCCAGCATTGCAATCGGGTATGGGTCTCCTGCTTGCGTTTTACATGCTGGCGCTGCCGCTCAGCATTGTTTTGCGGGGCCGCTTCTTGCTCTTCACGCTCTGTCATTTCCTGGTTCATATGCTCTTGCGATGTTCCATTTTCAGCTTTGTTATCTCTCATCACCTGCCCTTATCCATTGGAAGATGGCCCTTCCATCTTGGGCTGTCGGCTTGCGCGACAAATATATCATCAGATCAACAAGATATCATTTAACATAAAAAATGCAGTGGCGCAGTTATATCAAAGCAAACCATCGAGCGCATGATCGGAGAACTTATGGGCGTCATCGAAGTACTCCTGCAGGGTCCGCATATCCTTGTGGCGCGTCACCTCGATGATCTTGTTCATCGGTTTGCCGGCAGTCACCGCTGAGGTGATAAATCCGCGGCGCAGGCTGTGGCCGCTGACGTAGAGATCATCGATGGCTTGACCGGTTCGCCGCTTGATCATCAGGTTAATGCCCTGGGGACCAAGTGGTTCGGCCATCAATTGGCCCCAGCGATTCATGCGCCGAAACAGTGGCCCCTCGTTGATCCGGCTTTTTCGCAGCCAGTTTTGCAGTGCTGATACGGGGCAGTAGTGCTTGCCCGGGATCAGGGCTATCTCGGTTTCATGCAGCTGATGCTTGCTCGGTTTGAGACGAAGGCGGATCCCCTGCCCCACAAAATCGAGATCGCTCACTTCAATTCGCGCCGCTTCCGAGCGACGCAAGGCGCCACTGAACATCAGCAGTAGCAGGGTGTGATCGCGCAATCCCGCCAGATCATGGGTGTCGATGCCATCGAGCACCTGGGTCAATGGTTGCAATGTCAGGGCACCGGTTTTGCGCTTGCGGTTATCTCCCAATCTGACAATTCCGCGCATCATCTCCTTGATTTCGGGATGCTCGGTAGGCATGGGATGAATCCCTTTCTGCTTGAAGGCATAACGGATCCCCGCCAGACGCCTTACCAGGGTTGCCGGTTTACGAGGTTCACCATTACGCAGCTCTCCCTTCCCCTCCTCTTTATCCAGCCATACCCAGTCGGCCAATACGCCATCGGCCTGATCTGCCAGAAAGTTCATGATGTCGTGATGGGTCGTTTGCAGCGGATCCAGCCCGTGCAACTGGCACCAGAAGACAAAAATACGGGTATCCGCCTGATAGGCGTTGAGGGTGGAATCCGCTTTTGCACTGCGCAAAAAGCGCCGTGCTCGACTATTTAGCTGCGCATCGAAAACAGTCTGCAGTGACTGATGAGCTGGACTGGACAAGGTTGGATATGCCACGGAACACTATGATTCATATGAAGTTTGAGAGGATCTTACAGGATCCTCCATACACATCAAGTATCGATAATGAATATTATCGATACTTATAGCATGCTGTTTTAATGCTCTTTGGCCACAGTGAACAGACGAAACATCGGAATATCATTCGACCCAGTTTTGTATGGATGAACGAGTTGAATTGGCTGGATGTGTGAGAGATAACGTGGCGCTAACTTTATTTTCAGGTGGGTAATCAGCTTGGTATTTGAAATAAAAGAAGCCCCGAACAACGGGGCTTCTTTGTTATTTTTTCGCCAGTTTGAACAGTTCAAAAAAATTCCGGCTGGTCGCTTCTGCCAATTCGCTAAGCAGGATCTGACGCAGGTCGGCAATAAACTGGGCAACATCACGCACAAAGGCGGGTTCGTTCTCCCTCCCCCGATGCGGAACGGGAGCAAGATAGGGCGAGTCGGTCTCGACCAGCAATCGCTCGAGGGGCAGTGCCTTGACCACGGCTTGCAAGGCGGACGCATTTTTGAAGGTGGCGATCCCTGAGATGGAGATATAGAAGCCCATCGCCATCGCCGCTTGTGCCATCTCGAGGGATTCGGTGAAGCAGTGCAGCACACCGCCAACCTGATCAGCTCCCTCTTCACGCATGATCTGCAAGGTATCTTGCTGGGCATCGCGAGTGTGGATGATCAGCGGCTTGTTCAGGGCGCGGGCAACCCGGATATGCTCGCGGAAAGAGGCTTGCTGCACCTCTTTGTTCTCGGGGGAGTAGAAGTAGTCGAGACCGGTCTCGCCGATGGCGATCACTCTCTCATCTGCCGCCTGGGTCAGCAACAGGGCGGCATCGACGCCGGGTTCCTGATTGAGCGGATGTACCCCGCAAGAG
Organism: Aeromonas sp. QDB62; assembly: GCF_027705695.1. Classification (NCBI taxonomy): domain Bacteria; kingdom Pseudomonadati; phylum Pseudomonadota; class Gammaproteobacteria; order Aeromonadales; family Aeromonadaceae; genus Aeromonas; species Aeromonas sp. QDB62. The sequence continues at coordinate 18,657 of NZ_JAPDCD010000009.1, forward strand.
GCAAACACCTGGGGATAGGGGGCGATTGCCTCGAGCATGGTCGGAAATTGTGCCTGAGTGACACTTACACAGAGAAAATATCCCACATCCAGTTTCGCGGCCTTGGCCAGTACATCGGCCATGCTGGTCTGCTTGCTGCCATAGCTGAGGCGATCGAGATGACAGTGGGAATCAACGAGTAACATATAAAACCTTTCTGCTTGTCGGTACTTATAACCAGCGACTGAGCCAGTTCATCAAATGGATGGTGGGATTGGAGAGCTGCCCCGGCTGGCAAGCGGCCTTGAGGGCAACCAACTGCTGCTCCGCTTCCAGCAGTTTTTCGCTGGAGTGCTGCTCCGCCAGCCGCTGACTCAAGGTTGCCAGATCCGGCATTGCCAGTTGATGGTGACCACATCCGGCCTGGGTTTTCAGGGCATCGCACAAGAAGAGCTGCAACCAGTGCAACCTGACCTGCGTCTCCTGACCCAGCTGGCTGCACAGTGCCGTCGCCTTGACCGGACTTTGACTCAGGGCGACAAACAGTTCCAGCAATTCGCGGCGAGTACCGTCCTGTTGCTGCTCGATATAGTCGAGTACCCGCAGCGGGGCCCCCTGACAGATCCGCACCTGAGCCAACGTGGCCTGATGACCCTGCTCGGCCAACCAGCGTACCGTCTCCCCTTCCGCAGGCAACTGACAGACATGTTTGTGACAGCGACTGAGAATAGTGGGAAGCAACCGTGAAACCTGGGAGGCAATCAGCAACAGCAAGCTGTCGCCGGCCGGCTCTTCCAGGGTTTTCAACAGGGCGTTAGCCGCCGATTCGGTCATCCGCTCCGCATCTGGAATGATCACCACCTTGCCACGGCCGAGCTGGGCAGAGCCCTGCAGCCGAGTGCAGATCTCGCGAATAGCTTCGACCCCGATGGTCTTGCTGTCACGAGCGATGGTGCCGAGATCCGGGTGGTTACCCTTGTCAAACAGCTGGCAGGAGTGGCAATGACCGCACGGTTCTCCGCGATCAGGGTGCTGACAAAGGTGCAAGCGTGCCAGTCGCTCGGCCAGCTGCTCCTTGCCAAGACCGGGATCGCCGAGCAACAACCAGGCGTGGCCGAGACGACCGGACTGGGCCGTCTGACTCAGAGCATGCCAGTCGGGGATCAGCCAGGGATACATAGCGGCTCGTTTGACAGGTAATGGTCCAATGCACGCTCGATGGCAGCTTTGACCTGATCCGGTGTTTGCGCCGCATCGATCACCACAATGGAGTCATCCTTGGCGGCCAGTTCGAGATAACGCGCTCGGGTACGCTCGAAGAAGCTCAGTTGCTCCAGTTCGATGCGATCCAGCTCGCCGCGATGGCGAGCGCGCTGCAAGCCAAGGGCGGGATCGATATCGAGATAGAGGGTGAGATCCGGCTTGAAGTTGCCGAGCACCGCCTGCTTGATGGCACCGATGAGCTGGGGATCGATACCGCGACCACCGCCCTGATAGGCCTGGGAGGAGAGATCGTGGCGATCTCCCACCACCCAGACACCATCGGCCAGCGCGGGCTTGATGCGGGTCTCCACCAGTTGTACCCGGGAGGCATACATCAGCAGCAGTTCGGCTTCGATGGTGAGGCGCTCGTCGTGCACCTCTTTGACGATGGTACGCATCCGCTCGGCCAGCGGGGTACCACCCGGCTCGCGGGTGCACTCGATCCGGTCGATGCCGTGGTGGTGCAGATAGTCTGTGACGTAACGTACGGCAGAGCTCTTCCCTGCCCCTTCCAAACCTTCAATAACAATAAATTTAGACATCAGGATTTCTTCAATATGTATTCGCGAACCGCCCGATTGTGTTCATCGAGGGTCTTGGAGAAATAGTGGGCACCGCCCCCCTTGGCGACAAAGTAGAGATAGTCGGTCGATTTGGGGTTGAGCGCTGCTTCGATGGAGGCCTTGCCCGGCATGGCGATAGGCGTGGGCGGCAGACCGTCGATCACATAGGTGTTATAGGGATTCTTGTCGGTCAGATCACTGCGACGAATGTTGCCATCGTAGCGATCTTTCACCCCGTAAATGACGGTGGGATCAGTCTGCAACTTCATGCCCAGACGCAGACGGTTGACGAATACGGAGGCGATCTGCGCCCGCTCGTCCGGCTGGCCGGTCTCTTTCTCGATAATGGAGGCCATGATCAACGCCTCATAGGGTGTTTTGTAAGGCAGGTTGGCCTGACGTTTCTCCCAGCTCTGCTGCAGGAAGGTCTCCATATCCTGATGGGCGCGGCGCAAGATCGAGAGATCGCTGGCATGGGTGGTATAGGCGTAAGTTTCCGGCAGGAACCACCCCTCCAGCTTGCCATTCTCGATGCCGAGCTCCTGCGCCAGATCGGCTTCGGATTGCTCAACGGTCAACCGCTCGAGATAAGGGGCGCTGGCGAGCTGCTTCTGCCAATCCTCGAAACGGGAGCCTTCAACGAAGGTGAGGCTGAAGTGAAACTCCTTGCCCGAAGCAAACAGAGAGAGGGTCTCCTTGAGGGGGGCCCCTTCCTTGATCTCGTAGGTGCCCGATTTGATGGCCACCAGTTCGGGATGGCCGCGCAGCCAGAGCCGCACCGCCCACGGGCTGGTTTCCCCCTCCCCCAGTTCGGCGATCAGGCGTGCCGCATGGGCGCCTTTCTCCACCGTATAGAGCCGGGTCGGCCCCTTGTTGGTGAGCGTCTCCACCTGTTGCCATTTGTGATATACATAGCCCCCGGCGACGGCCACTGTCAGTGCCGCCCCCGCGAGCAGGGTGTAAAGCCGATTAAACTTCAATGACCAAACGCTCCTGTAAACGGCGACTCAATACCGCTGCGGGATAATGAATATCCTCGATGCCGTTGACCGGCACCACCCCCATCAGGGTATTGGTGAGCCACACCTCTTCCGCCTGCCATAGTGACTCCAGCGGAGCCTCTACCACACGCAACTCAATACTCATCTGTTTCAGCATCGCCATCACCTGGCGGCGCATGATGCCATCGACACCACCGCGGGCCAGATCCGGCGTAAACACCGTCTTGCCCCGACGCCAAAACAGATTGGCACTGACCCCTTCGGTCAGAAAACCGCGGCTGTTAAGCACTATCCCTTCGACTGCATCACGGCTGACAAGTTCGCTTTTCAGCAACACCTGCTCCAGACGATTCAAGGTTTTAAGCCCGGCCAGCATGGGCGCATCGCCGATCCTCTGGCGGCACACCACCATCTCGATACCCTGCTGTTGCCACTGGCCATAGTGGGTAGGAAATGGCGCCAGGCTGACAATGCGGGTCGTGTTCCGACATCCGCTGCCATCATAGCCCCTGCCTCCCTCGCCGCGGGTCAGGATCACCTTGGCCACGCATTGTGGCTGGTCGGCCACTATCTCTTCAACCTCCTGGCTCAGCAGATCCCAGTCAGGATCAGCCAATCCCAGCCGATTGTTGGCCTGCTGCAGCCGTGCAAGATGGGCAGGCCACTGCAATACACGACCATCCCTGACCGCCATGGTGGTGAAATGACCGTCACCATAGGCCAGCCCCCGATCATGGGCCGAGATGGTATCAAGCTTCATTCCATTGATAAGCAAAGGGATCCCTCCGATAAAAAAGGCCCGATACCGGCAGTATCGGGCCTGTGTCTTTGCCCTGCGGCAAATTATACGCGTTTGAAGATCAGCGAGCCATTGGTGCCGCCAAATCCAAACGAGTTGGAGAGGGCGTACTCGAAGCTGCCAGACTTGGCCACGTGGGGCACCAGATCCAGATCGCACTCTTCATCCGGGTTGTCCAGGTTGATGGTGGGCGGCGCCACCTGATCACGCAGGGCCAACACTGTGATGATCGCCTCGATGGCACCGGCGGCGCCCAGCAGGTGACCGGTCATGGACTTGGTGGAGCTGATCATCAGGGATTTGGCGTGCTCACCAAACACCGACTTCATGCCACGCAGTTCGGCCACGTCACCCAGCGGGGTAGAGGTGCCGTGGGCGTTGATGTAACCAATCTGCTCGGGAGCAATGCCAGCATCCTTGATGGCATTTTTCATGGCGCGGGCGCCACCGTTGCCATCAGCGGGAGGCGCAGTCATGTGGTAGGCGTCGCCACTCATGCCAAAACCGACCAGCTCGGCGTAAATCTTGGCGCCACGGGCCTTGGCATGTTCGTACTCTTCCAGCACCAGTACACCGGCACCGTCACCCAGCACAAAACCGTCGCGATCCTTGTCCCACGGACGGCTCGCCTTTTGCGGCTCGTCATTGCGGTTGGAGAGCGCCTTGGCCGCGGCGAAACCGCCCATCCCCATCGGGGTGGAGGCTTTCTCAGTGCCGCCAGCCACCATCACGTCCGCATCACCATAGGCGATCATCCGACCCGCCATACCGATGGCATGGGTACCGGTAGTACAGGCGGTAGTCACGGCGATGTTCGGCCCTTGCAGACCTTTCATGATGGAGAGATGACCGGACACCATATTGATGATGGTGGACGGTACGAAGAAGGGGCTCAGCTTGCGTGGGCCACCGTTGATCAGGCTGCTGTGGTTCTGTTCAATCAGACCCAGACCGCCGATACCGGAGCCAATCGCCACGCCGACACGCTCGGCATTCTCTTCATTGATGGTCAGGCCGGAATCATCCAGCGCCTGGATCCCCGCCGCCACGCCGTACTGGATAAAGAGATCCATCTTGCGGGCTTCTTTGCGGTTGATGCCGTATTGCTCGGGATCGAAATCTTTGACCAGACCTGCGAAGCGGGTTGCGAACTCGCTGGCATCAAAGTGATCGATAAGGGAAATGCCGCTCTGCCCGTTGAGCAGTGCTTGCCAGCTGGATTCGGCAGTGTTACCCACCGGGGAAAGCATCCCCAAGCCGGTCACCACGACTCTGCGTTTTGACACTGAGGTAGTCTCCGAGAGGTGATTTGAAAGGAAACAAATACAAAAGAAGCGGCCCTTGGGCCGCTTCTTTCAGAACAGGAACTTATTCCTGATTAGCGGTGATGTAATCGATAGCCGCTTGAACAGTGGTGATCTTCTCGGCTTCTTCATCAGGAATTTCGGTATCGAATTCTTCTTCCAGCGCCATTACCAGTTCAACGGTATCCAAAGAGTCAGCGCCCAGGTCGTCGACGAAGGAGGCAGCGTTCTTGACGTCTTCTTCTTTAACACCCAGTTGTTCGATGATGATTTTCTTTACGCGTTCTTCGATGTTGCTCATGACCTGAATTTTCCTTTAAAAATACGCTATTTGCGTCTGGTTGGGGTAGTTTATTCAATTGACGTGAGTTTGCAAGTAGCTTGCCGCTGGTCAAACCACGAAATGTGCCAAACTTCGGCGTACTATCGCAAATTTGAACAGATCTCACGACAAATTGATTACACCATGTACATCCCGCCATTAACATGCAGGGTTTCGCCGGTGATATAGGCTGCTTCATCAGAAGCCAAGAATACCACAGCTGCGGCAATTTCTTTTGGATCACCCAAACGGGCGGCAGGCACCTGACTCATGATGCCGGCACGTTGATCGTCATTCAGGGCACGGGTCATGTCGGTTTCGATGAAACCGGGGGCAACCGCGTTCACTGTGATACCACGGGATGCCACTTCCCGCGCCAACGATTTGGTAAAACCAACCAGACCCGCCTTGGCGGCAGCATAGTTGACCTGACCCGCATTGCCCATGGTGCCTACCACGGAGCCAATGCTGATGATGCGACCGTGACGTTTCTTCATCATGGCACGCAACACCGGTTTGCTCAGACGGTAGAGCGAGGTCAGATTGGTATCGATGATCTCGTTCCACTCATCATCTTTCATCCGCATCAACAGATTGTCACGGGTGATCCCCGCGTTGTTGATCAGAATGTCGATGTCGCCAAAGCGCGCCTTGATGGCGGCAAAGACGGCTTCGATGGACTCCTGGCTGGTCACGTTCAGCGCCATGCCGCAACCATGGTCGCCCAGATAGGCGCTGATCGCCTCGGCACCGCTCTCGCTGGTCGCCGTACCGACCACTTTCGCGCCACGGGCCGCAAATGTTTCGGCAATTGCACGGCCGATGCCACGACTGGCACCGGTCACCAACACAACCTTATCGGTAAAACTCATCACTTGCTCCTGTTTACTTGATCTGGGCCAGCGCCTGCTCGAAAGAGGCGGCATCGTTGGCGTGAATACCTTCCACGCGCTTGTCGATGCGCTTGGCGAGCCCGGTCAGCACTTTGCCCGGTCCCATCTCGATCTCGAGGGTAACGCCCTCATTGGCCATCCGCTCGACAGTCTCGGTCCAACGAACCGGGCTGAACAGCTGACGCACCAGCGCTTGCTTGATGGCGGCCGGATCCTGTTCACAGGATACGTCGACATTATTGATGACCGCGATGGTTGGAACCTTGATCTCGATCCCGTCCAGCGCAGCTGCCAGTTTTTCTGCGGCAGGTTTCATCAGCGCGCAGTGAGACGGCACGGAGACCGGCAGCGGCAATGCACGCTTGGCGCCCGACTCTTTCATCAGCACGTTGGCACGTTCAACGGCCTCTTTGTGACCGGCGATAACCACCTGGCCCGGAGAGTTGAAGTTGACCGGAGAGACCACCTGCCCTTGCGCTGCTTTTTCGCAGTTGGCGGCGATGGATTCGTTGTCCAGACCGATGATGGCAGCCATGGCGCCGGTGCCTTCCGGGACTGCTTCCTGCATGGCCAGGCCACGCAGCTCGACTAGTTTGACCGCATCGGCAAAATCGAGTGCGCCACTGCAAACCAGCGCGGAGTATTCACCCAGGCTGTGGCCCGCCATCAGAGAAGGCGTTGCCCCACCCTGCTGTTGCCACAGACGCCACAGGGCGACAGAGGCGGTCAGCAGCGCAGGCTGGGTGCGCCAGGTTTTGTTCAGATCTTCAACCGGACCATCCATCACCAGGGCAAACAGGTCATAACCCAGCACCTGGCTCGCCTCGGCGAAGGTCTCCTTGATCACGGCATGTTGCTCGGCCAGCTCGGCCAGCATGCCAACGGACTGGGAACCTTGTCCCGGGAAGGCAATGGCAAATTGGGTCATCATTGATTCCTTTTAGATAAGACAAAAATGAAATCGGTGACGGGATGATGGGTACACCATCCCGCCGAAGATCAGAGGCGAACCAACGCCGAGCCCCAGGCAAAACCGCCGCCAAAGGCTTCCAGCAGTACCAGCTGACCCGGTTTGATCCGGCCATCCCGTACCCCTTCGTCGAAGGCGACAGGGACGGAAGCGGCAGAGGTATTGCCGTGCTTGTCGAGGGTCAGCACCACTTTATCGAGGCTCATACCGAGCTTCTTGGCGGTGGCGCTGATGATGCGGAAGTTGGCCTGATGAGGCACCAGCCAGTCCAGCTCGCTCGGTTCGATACCGGCAGCGGCCAACGTTTCGGTGACGATCTCGCTCAGACGGGTGACCGCGACCTTGAAGACATCGTTGCCCTTCATATACATGTAGGCTTCGAGCTCGGCACCCGGCATGCCGCGACGGGGGTGAGGCAGCTTGAGCAGCTCGCCATAACGGCCATCGGCATGGAGATGGGTAGAGAGGATGCCCGGCGTCTCGCTGGCACCGACAATCACAGCCCCAGCCCCGTCACCAAACAGGATGATGGTGCCGCGATCTTGCGGATCGCACATGCGGGAGAGCACATCGGCCCCGACGACCAGCACATGGCGAGCGGCGCCGGATTTGACGAACTGATCGGCAATGGAGAGTGCGTAGGTGAAACCGGCGCAGGCTGCAGCCACGTCAAAGGCAGGAATGCCCGGTACGCCGAGCAGCCCCTGCAGCTCGCAGGCAGCAGCCGGGAAGGCATTTTCAGCACTGGTGGTAGCCAGCACTATCATATCGAGATCGGCAGCGGTCAGACCGGCTGCTTCCAGGGCGCGCAGGGCGGCCTGGTAAGAGAGGGTGGCAACGGTTTCGTCAGCCCCGGCAATACGGCGCTCACGGATACCGGTGCGTTCCACGATCCACTCATCACTGGTCTCAACCATCTGCTCGAGATCGGCGTTGGTACGCACTGAACTCGGCAGGTAGCTGCCAGTACCCAGAATTTTGCTATGCATAGAGTTCTTATAGATCCCTGTCAGAGAAGACAGCTTCAAGGCGATCTGCTATTTGCAGTGGAAGTTGATGTTTGGCCTCTTGTGCGGCCAGCAGGATCGCATTACACAGGGCGCGCCGTTCGGCCCGCCCATGACTTTTTACCACAATGCCGCGCAATCCTAACAGACTTGCCCCGTTATACTGGTCGGGGTTCAGGTAAGAAAAACGCCGTTTGAACATAAAACCGGCGATCCGACCAAGAAAACTGCGTTTCTTGCGGGGATATCCGGCCAGCTGGGCCATCATCCGCACCACACCCTCCGCCGTCTTGAGGGCCACATTGCCGACAAAACCGTCACAGACAATCACATCGCTGTCACCGCTGAAGATGCGATCCCCTTCGACGAACCCGACATAATTGAGCGCGTGGCACTGGCGCAACAATTCGGCGCTGTGACGCACCAGATCGTTGCCCTTGATCTCCTCCTCGCCGATGTTGAGCAAGGCAACACGAGGTGACGCAATGCCTTCGACCTTTTCGGCCACGACGGAGCCCATCACTGCAAACTGCAGCAAGGTATCCGCATCGCAACTGACATTGGCGCCAAGATCCAGCATCACGGTGCGTTTGCCGCTCAATGTCGGTAACGCCTTGATGAGGGCGGGTCTGTCTACCCCGGGCAGGGATTTGAGCACGCATTTGGCCATCGCCATCAGCGCGCCGGTATTGCCGGCACTGACGCAGGCATCGGCCTCACCGGCTTTCACCAGATTGAGCACCACCCGCATGGAGGAGTCTTTCAGAGTACGCAACGCCACGATCGGTTTATCGCCCATGCCAACCACCTGGGATGCATGTACGAAACGAACGCGGGGATGATTCAGCAAGCCATGTTGCTGCAGCAAAGAAGAGGTCTGGTGCTGGTCGCCGACCAGGATCAGTTTTAGCTGGGGTAAAAGAGACAGTGCCTGCACGGCGGCAGGCACTGTTTCCGAGGGGCCAATATCTCCCCCCATGATGTCTAGCGCGACAGTTTGCGTAGACAAAGGCAATCCTTAAGCGATTACCTTTTTACCGCGGTAGAAACCATCGGCAGTCACGTGGTGACGACGATGAATTTCGCCACTGGTCTGATCAACAGTCAGGGCAGCGGTGGTCAGCGCATCGTGGGAACGACGCATGCCACGCTTGGCACGGGTTTTACGGTTCTGTTGTACGGCCATTGTAGGCTAACTCCTAAATTCACTTACGTTTAAGCTCTTCAAGAACTGCAAAGGGATTCGGCCGCTCATCAGCAGGTTCGATTTCACCCCAGGTCATCTCCATGTTTCCTCTCGGGCAGGCATCCATCGGATGCATTGCGACTTGAGGCAACGAGAGGATAAGTTCATCCTCCAGGATTTTATGAAGATCTATCTCGCCGTTTTCGTCCAACTCAATGGGCTCATAAGCTTCCGGCAGTTCTTCCTCGTTTGTTCTTTCGAACAGCGGAGTGTATATAAATTCAGCTTCACAGAGGTGTTCGAATGTCTCTCCGCAACGTTGGCAAACCAGGTCAACCTTGGCATGGGCAGTGCCTTTCATAACGGTCAACTTCTGGACATCTTTGCCAAAGTGCAGTGATACATCGATATCACTCTGCAAGCCAGCGGTTGATTCCTCCAGCCTGGGCATCTGCGACTTTTCCACTATCCCGATGTAATCGAGCAGCTTCAAGGCACTACGGACTGGATCAACCTTAACGGGCAACTTCACCTTTTGCATAGGGCGCGAATAATATAGGTCCAACAACTGATAGTCAAAGGAAAAAGTCCTTACCGCCGATGATTTTAACGTCACAAGTCCCTAGAATGCCGGTACTCGCTTTCATCGGTATTCGGATTATGCCACAGAATCTTATCCTCGCCTCAACTTCTCGCTATCGCAAAGCCCTGCTGGAGAAGCTTGGCCTCCCCTTTGAATGTGCCGCCCCAGACGTTGATGAGCGCCCGCTGGCTGGCGAATCCGCCAACGCGCTGGTAGCCAGACTGGCCCGCGCCAAGGCTGATGCCATCGCCGGGCAACGTGATCACGGCTTGATCATCGGATCTGATCAGGTGTGTGTCTGCGATGATCACATCCTTGGCAAACCGGGCACCATCGACAATGCCATCGCCCAGCTGATGGCGGCCCAGGGTCGCAGTGTTACCTTCTATACCGGCCTGTGCGTGGTGAATGCCGCAACCGGTGAGGCTCATCAACTGGTGGAACCCTTCACCGTCCATTTTCGCAACCTCGATGAAGCCGCCATTCGCCGCTATGTAGAAGCAGAATTGCCCCTCGATTGTGCCGGCAGCTTCAAATGTGAAGGGATGGGGATCGTGCTGTTCAAAGGGCTGGAGGGGCGCGACCCCAATGCCTTGATCGGTCTGCCACTGATCGGCCTGATCGAGCTGCTGGATCGCCACGGCATCGCCCTGCCCTGATGTCCGGTGTGCCGACAACCCGCCGTCTCGCGGAGATGCCTGCTGGACAAGTGCTTATGACGGGTGGCGCACTGGTGCGCCGCTTCAACCCTATCAACCAGGATCCGGATTGTGCGTATAGATGATTTGAGGCTTTTTCTCTCTGTGGTCGAACTGGGCAACTTTGCCGCCGTGGCACACTCCCTCGATGTGCCACGGGCCCAGGTCAGCCGACGCATTGGCGATCTGGAACATGCGCTGGGCTGCAAGCTGTTTACCCGCACCACCCGCAAGCTAACCCTGACGCCGGCCGGCACCGACTATTTTATGCAGTTGCAGGAGATCATTCCGCGACTAGAGACTCTTAACCAGAGCATCAAGAACCAGAGTTCGGCCCCTACCGGTTCGGTCAAGCTGGGCCTGATCGGGGATGCCGACATACTGGCCCACGACTTGCTGGTCAATTTTCTCGACAAGTATCCCCTCATCACCCTGGAGACCCACGTCAGCAACCTCGGTTATCACGACATCATGAACTACGGGCTCGATGCCTGCGTCCATATTGGCGAGATGAAAGAGAGCTCGTTTGTCGCACGTCCCCTGACCACGGTCTCACGCAAACTCTACGCCAGCCCGGCCTATGTGGCCGCTCACGGCATGCCGCAACAACTTGACGATCTTCATCAACACGCCCTGCTGATCCATCGCCTGGCCAGCGGCGAGCTGGAGGATTGCTGGAACTTCAATACCGGCCCGCTCAAGGTCAGCAGCCGGCTCATCTCCAACAGCAGCCACTATATCCGCTACGCGGTGCTCAAGGGGGCCGGGATCAGCCTGCTGCCCGAGCTGAGTGTCAAGGCACAGGTCGCCAGTGGCGAATTGCTGGAGATCCTGCCGACCCACAAGGTCTATCTCGATGATGCCTGGCTGGTGTATCCCAGCCGCAAGGGAATGACCCATGCCGCCCGTTTGCTGATAGAGAGTCTGTTGGCTGAGTCGGCGTTGTTACTCGGCTGATTGTCACAAATTACGAGACATAGAAGCATGGATAGACGGGATTAATAACAAGGAGTGATTCAATTAGACTGGCGCCATTTGATGACACTTGTCTAAAGGAATCCTCTCATGACACCTCCCCGCTTCAAAACAACACTGCTCGGCAGCGCTATCCTGCTGTTGTTGAGCGGTTGTGGCGCCGACGCCACCACGCCAGCTGCGCCGCAACCACCGCAACTGCGCACCGTCCAGGTCATGACCCTGAAAGCCCCCGTCGCCACCCGCCAGCACACCTTCAGCGGCGTGCTGAAATCGGCCCGCACCACCGATCTGTCGTTCCGGGTACATGGGATGTTGCAGGAGCTGGTGGTGACCGAGGGGACACGGGTCAACAAGGGGGATCTGCTTGCCCGCCTCGATCCCCACGATTTCCAGGTCACTGTCACTCAGGGAGAGGCCCAGCTGGCCGAAGCCCGTGCCGCCCATCGGCTGGCGCGCAATGAGCTGCAACGGATCAGGCAGGCCACCGCCGACAACGCCATCGCCGATGTCAATCTTGATCGGGCCATCAGTGCCGAAGCCCGCGCCGGCGCGGCGGTCGAGATGGCCAGCCAGGGACTGCAAAAAGCCCGCGATGCGCTGGCCTACAGCGAGCTGCGCGCCCCCTTTGACGGGGTGATCGGCAAGCGACACATCGACAACCACGAATTTGTGCTGCCCGGCGTCAAGGTGCTTACCCTGCACCAGCCGGAGCGGCTCAATGTGGTGATCGACGTACCGGAGCGCCAGGTTGCCAGGATCACGCCCGGCCTGCCTGGCCACCTCGCCTGGGGCCAGCGCCAGCAAGATATCGCGGTGACGGTGACCGATATCGCCTCCATCCCCGCCCCGCTCAAACGTACCTACGAGGTGACGCTCTCCCTGCCGCGGGATCAGAACAATCTGGTGGCGGGCAAGTCGGTCAATGTCACCCTCGACCTGCCGCAGCAAGCGGACACCCGCCTCTTCTGTCTGCCCGCCATGGCGGTCAACAGTCAGGATCGCCAGTGGCATGTCTGGCGGGTGGATGCGGATCGGGTGGTCCGGGTGCCGGTGTCGCTTCATGGCCAGCAGCGGGATGCCCTCTGTGTCAGCGGTGAGCTAGCAACGGGCGATCAGCTGGTAGTGGCAGGCAGCGCCTTTGTCAGCGAGGGTGAACAGGTCGCCATCATGGCAGACCTGTCGCTGGAACGGGTGGCCAAATCATGAATCTCTCAACCTTTGTACTGCGCCAGAAGACCTTCGTGATCTTCTTCACCCTGCTCTGCACCCTGGTCGGGCTGGTCTCCTACTTCCAGCTCGGCAAGCTGGAAGATCCCGCCTTCACGGTCAAGAGTGCGGTGATCGTGACCCTCTATCCCGGCGCCGATGCCGGTGAGGTGGAGCGGCTGGTCACCGATCCCATCGAAACCAAGTTGCAGGAGATGGAGCATCTGTGGAAGCTGCGCTCTCTCTCCCGTCCCGGCAGTTCGATGATCTTTGTCGATCTGCAGGAGCAGGTGAACTCGGCCGAACTGCCCCAGCAGTGGGATCTGCTGCGCCGCAAAGTCAATGACGTCAAGCTCTCGCTGCCTCCCCAGGCCCAACTCACCATAGTGCAGGACGAATTTTCCGAAGTGTATGGCATGCTCTTCTCCCTCTATGGTGACAGTGTCGCCATGGCCGAGCTCAAGGATCACGCCCGCGAGCTGCAACGCCGGCTCAAGGCCATCGAGGGAGTGAAAAAGATACAACTGCACGGTATTCAGGAGCAGGTGATCAACATCGATGTCGATGATGAGCGACTGGCGCAGGCCACCCTGACCACCCTGCAGTTGTTCGAACAGCTGGGTAGCCAGAACCTGCCGCTGCACAGCGGCGATTTCGCCATGGGCATCGAGCAGATCCGCGTCGAACAGGCCGGGGCGTTCGGCAGTGTGGAAGATATCCAGAACCTCAGCATCAAAACCGGCATCAATGGTCTGGAAAGCGCTACCGTGCGGCTGGGTGATATCGCCAACGTCTACCTCGACTATCAGGATCCCGCCATGACTCTGAGCCGTTTCAACGGCCAGCAGGCGATCACCCTGGCAGTCAGCCCGGTCAACGGCATCAACGTGGTCAGCATTGGCGATACCCTCCGCCAGGAGTTGGCACAATTCGAAGCCACTCTCCCGGAAGGGGTTCATGTCGGCGTCGTCGCCTATCAACCGGAAGAGGTAGCCAAGTCCGTCAACAACTTCATCATCAACCTGGCCGAGAGCGTGATCATCGTGGTGATCGTGCTGCTGATCTTCATGGGTTGGCGCAGTGCCGCCATCGTCGGGGTCAGCCTGTTGCTGACCATCCTCTTTACCCTGATCTACCTCAACCTGACCCAGGTTGATCTGCAGCGGGTCTCGCTCGGTTCATTTATCCTGGCGCTGGGTATGCTGGTGGATAACGCCATCGTCATCGTCGATCTCGTTGAGGCCAAGTTGCGTCAGGGGATTGCCCGCAATCAGGCGGTGAGCGACAGCATCCGCGAAATGGCACTGCCGCTGTTGGCGGCGACCCTGATCGCCGCGCTGGGTACGGCGCCCGTGCTCTTCTCCCAGACCGATGCGGCCGAATTCGCCCTCTCGATTGTGCAGGTGCTGTGCAGCTCGCTGCTGCTCTCCTGGCTCATCGCCATGACGGTCACCCCGCTGCTCTGCTGGTATTTCATTCCCGCACCGACCCAAACCGATGAGCCGATCCCGCCTTCACGGCTGGCAGCGCTCTACCAAAAAGCGGTGTGCTGGTCGGTGGATAACCCGGTCAAACTGCTGCTCGGGGTCGCCCCGGTACTGCTGCTGACCCTGGCGATCATTCCATTGCTGCAGGTCAACTTCATGCCCTCCTCCGATCGCCCCATGCTGTTTCTCGACTACTGGCTGCCCAACGGCGGGCGGATTGCCCAGACCTCGGCCGACATGCACAAGATTGAGCAGTGGTTGCTGCGCCAGCCACAGGTGACCAGCCTCTCCAGCCATATCGGCGAGAGTGCCCCCCGTTTCTCGGTCACGGTAGAGCCGGAGCCCTTCGACAGCAGTTATGGCCAGATCCTGATCAACACCCGCAGCTATGAGGATATTGCCACCCTGACGGCGGCAGGCGATGCCTGGTTGCAGGCCGAATTTCCCTACGCCGAGCCCAGATTCCGCCCGCTCAAGCTGGCCACCAAGGACAAATTTGCCATCGAGGCACGCTTCGTCGGACCAGATCCGCAACAGCTGCATCGGCTCGCCAATGAGGCCAAACGGCGGCTGGCCGCCAACCCTCACCTCATCTATATCAGGGATAACTGGCGCCAGGAGAGCAAGGTGCTGGTGCCCCTCATCAATCAGGATGCGGCGAGGATCGCCGGCATCAATCGCGCCGACATCGCCAACGCCATTACCCGGGCAACCGATGGCAGCCTGATTGGCCAGATGCGCCGTGATGATGATCTCATCCCCATCAAGCTGCGCAGCAGCAATGCCAACCTGGCCCAGTTTGACAATATTCCGGTGCGCTCCCTGCTCGGCAGCCACAGCGTGCCGATGGGACAGGTGGTCGATGGCATCGAGTTCAAGGGAGAAGAGAGCATGCGTTGGCGCTACAACCGCCAGCCTGCCATCACGGTGCAGGCAGACGTGAGGGGCGATACCCCCTCCAATGTGCGCAAGGCGATTGCCCGCGAACTGGAGGCGATTCCCCTGCCCCCCGGCTACACCATGGCGTGGGGCGGTGAATATTATGACGAGAAGCGCTCGGTCGATGATCTGATGACCCAGACCCCCAAGGCGATGGTGCTGATGACCATCATTCTGATCGCCATGTTCAGTGCCTACCGTCAGCCGTTTATCATTCTGGTGACGCTGCCGCTGGCCTCTATCGGCATTGTCTGGAGCCTGTTGCTGCTGGACAAACCGTTCGGCTTTATGGCGATTGTCGGCATGATCTGCCTCAGTGGCATGATCATCAAAAACGGCATAGTGCTGATCGACCAGATCGAACTGGAACGCAAAGGGGGCCGGGCTCTGGCTGACGCGGTCAAGAGAGCGACCCTCAACCGTACCATGGCCATCTCGATGGCGGCGCTCACGACAGTGCTCGGGATGATCCCGCTGCTGACCGACCGGCTGTTTGATCAGATGGCCGCGACCATTGTTGGCGGGCTCTCGGCCGCCTCCTTCCTCTCCCTTTTCGTGATGCCGGCGCTCTATCAGCTGCTCTATCGGCACGAAGCGCAAGGCGCACTCATCCCTTCCCGCAGCAAGGAGCCATGCCATGACTGATCTTCGACTCACCCTGGTGGCCACGGCTCTGCTGCTGGCCGGTTGCAGCATGACCCCTGACTATGAGGTGCCACAGGTGGCCGTGGGGAGTGTCTATCTCAACGCCAGCCTTGCCGAGGGGATCAGTGAGGCCAAACCGGAGCCCGGACGACTCTGGTGGCAACAGTTCAATGATCCGCAGCTCGATCGGCTGGTCATGGCGGCCCAGCAGCAGAATATCCCCATTAGGATGGCCAGCGAGCGCATCAAAGCAGCGCAATCCTACCAGACCGCGGTCTCCTCGCTGAAGGTGCCTACCATCGCCCTCAACGCGGGTTATGTCGATATGCGGTTGAGCGAAAATGGCCCGCTAAGCGGCCCCGCCGTTGCCGAGTTCACCCTGCCGCCCCAACTGGGGGGGAGCAGTCTCAGTGTGCTGGATCGTGATAACCAAACCCATCTGGCCAGTGCCACCATCGGCTGGGAGGCAGATCTGTTTGGCCGGATCGATGCCCTGAGTCAGGCGGCCAGCATCCGGGTAGAGCAAGCCGAACTGCTGCAGCGCAATCTCACTACCCTGATGACCGCCGAGGTGATCAACAACTATCTGCAATACCGCGCCGCCGGGGAGCGCGTCGCCATCACCAGACAGCTCATCGCCGAGCAGCAACAGGTGTTGACGCTGGTGCAGTCGCTGCATCGTCATGGCTATGGCTCCGAGCTGGATCTGGCCAATGCCCGCGCCGCCCAGGCCGCGACAGAGGCCATGCTGCCGATGCTCGACAGTGCGCGCGCCGCCCATCTCGGTCGGCTGGCCATCCTGCTCGGAGAGACCACGACGCAGACCCGCAACCGGCTCGACGAGGGCGCGTTGCCACAGATGTCGGGCCTGATCCCGGTGGGGTTGCCCTCCGAACTGCTGAACCGGCGCTTTGATATCGCGTTGGCCGAGCGGGAGATGGCGGCACGCAACCAGCAACTGGGCGCCGCCATCGCCAACCGCTATCCGAAACTGGTATTGACTGGCACCCCCGGCGTGTCGGCCAGCGATCTCGACGATCTGCTCTCCTCCGGTTCAGTGGGCTGGTCCCTCGGCGCAGGCATAAGCTGGAACCTGTTCGATGGTGGGCGGGGAGCCGCCATGGTGGATCTGCAGCAAGCGGGGTTCAGGGAGTCTGCCCTCGCCTACCAGCAGGTGGTGAATGGCGCCTTCAACGAGGTCGATACGGTGTTGAGGGCCTATGCAAACAGCCAGCAGTATCAGCAGTTAATCGCCCGGGCCGACGATCAGGCTCAGATAGCCGTCAACAAGGCGACCAGCCTCTACCGGGCGGGGCTCGAAAACCACCTCAGCGTGCTCAATGCCCAGCGTGTCAGCAACAACCTGCAGGATGCCCGGGTACAGGCCCGCCTCAATACCGCCACCACAGTGGTACTGCTGCACAAGGCGCTGGGTGGCGAGTGGCGAGTGCCACAGGACGCCCCTCCAGAAGATGAGGCGTTAACCGGAGAGGCAACATAGCAATGAGCCCGGCCAATTGGCCGGGCTCATTTTGTATCGATCAGCTCCCTGTAGCTCGCAAGGAGTGGGTCACAACAGCGCCCTGAGCGCCGCCATGGAGTCCACCACCGCCACAGGCCCGTGACGACCGAGGGCATCACGGCTATCCACCCCCCAGGAGACGCCAATGCGCGGCATGGCGATCGCCTCGGCCATCGCCATATCGTGCACTGAGTCACCGATCATCACCGCCTGTCGGGGTGACAGCCCCAGCTCGGCCAGGATCTGCTCAAGCATCAACGGATCGGGTTTGGAGTTGGCCTCATCGGCGCCGCGACTGGTAACAAACAGCGGGCGCAGTCCGGTCTCATCCAATACCCGATCCAGCCCTCGGCGTGATTTACCGGTGGCGACCGCCAGTTGCAGCCCCTGTGACTGCCAGTCATGCAGCAACTCCCCTGCCCCGGCGAACAGCGGGCTGGGGGTGGCATCGTGCAGATAGTGATGACGATAGCGATCGATGAGTGCGGCAATCTGGCGCTCATCGCTGGTAGCTCCACTGTCACTGCATAAGGGGAACAGACGGGACATGGCGACATCGAGGCTCAATCCGATGATCTGCCGGATCTGGGTTGGCGTAGGCACCGCCAGCTCACAATCTCTGGCGGCCCCTTGCACACAGGCAACAATCCGGCCCACTGAATCCATCAGGGTACCGTCCCAATCGAAAATGGCGAGCCGGATATCTTGCATTAGTGCGCCAGCTTTTCCAGGAAACCGTCAAGCTCGGGTGCAAGGGGGGCTTCCACCTGCATCTCGCGCCCATCGGCCGGATGGGTGAAGCTCAACTTCCAGGCATGCAAAAAGAGCCGTTTCAGTCCTTGGCTGCGCATTTTCTCGTCAAACGCCGCTTCACCGTACTTATCGTCACAGGCGATCGGGTGACCGGCATGCAGGGTATGCACGCGGATCTGGTGGGTACGGCCGGTGATGGGGCTGCACTCGACCAGGGTCGCTTCGGCAAATTGACGCACGATGCGGAACCGGGTTTCGGAGGGCTTGCCATCGGCACTGACCCGCACAACCCGTTCACCGGATTGCAGATCGTTCTTGCGCAGCGGGGCGTTGACTACCTTGACGTGGGCTTGCCACTTGCCACGTACCAGCGCCAGATACTGCTTGCGCATGGTCTTGACGCGCAGCTGCTCATGCAGGCTGCGCAGGGCGCTGCGCTTCTTGGCAACCAGTAGCACGCCGGAGGTGTCGCGGTCGAGCCGGTGCACCAGTTCGAGGAAGCGGGCTTCCGGACGCAGGGCGCGCAGCCCTTCGATGACGCCAAAGCTCAGCCCGCTGCCACCGTGCACGGCCATGCCGGAGGGCTTGTTCAGCACGATCATGGCATCGTCTTCGAACAGGATCTGACTCTCCAGACGCTGGATAACACCGAGGTTGGCCGATGGCAGCTCATTCTTCTCGGCAACGCGTACGGGGGGGACCCGCACCTCGTCACCCGCGCAGAGTTTGTACTCCGGTTTGATGCGCTTTTTGTTTACCCGCACTTCGCCTTTGCGAAGGATGCGATAGATCAGGCTCTTGGGGACGCCCTTTAGCTGAGTCTTGAGAAAATTGTCGATGCGCTGCCCTTCATGCTCAGCTTCGATGGTGAGCAGCTGCACTTGTTGTTGTATCTGTGTCATGGCGCGGATTTTAACACTGCCAGCGCCCCTTGGCTGCATGGTTTGTTGAAAAATGGCGCCTTGCTATAAAAGAGGTTTAAATGGGATAATAAACAAGGTTTTGTCATTGTGTTCAAGCCTTGTACTAAGTGGCCAAAAAGTATGCCACCCAATCCCGAAACACCGTGTATACAAGAACATGACGGTTCCCGGGTGCGAGGTACAACGCATGGAGAACACAAACATTACCGTTTATTTGTCTCCATTTCGGCATCCTTATTCATCCCTTCTCGAGAAGTGATGACCAGAGCGCCCTTAGTTTGCGCCTCATGCATACCCCAACCGGGAGGTTGCCCCAGTATGCTGAAGACCCGAGGCCGGCGCCGGCAGGACCCCAGATGGAGGAAATCAAAATGACACAATAATGAGAACTCAATGAAAAGAATGCTTATCAACGCAACTCAAGAAGAGGAGTTGCGCGTAGCGCTGGTTGACGGACAACAGCTCTACGATTTGGATATTGAAAGTCCGGGACACGAGCAGAAGAAAGCGAACATTTACAAGGGTAAGATCACCCGCGTAGAACCCAGCCTTGAAGCTGCTTTTGTTGACTATGGCGCCGAGCGCCACGGTTTCCTGCCGTTGAAGGAGATCGCCCGCAATTACTTCCCCTCCGGTTACTCCTATCAGGGTCGTCCCAACATCAAAGAAGTGGTCCGTGAAGGTCAGGAAGTTATCGTCCAGATCGACAAGGAAGAGCGTGGCACCAAGGGTGCAGCCCTCACCACCTTTATCAGCTTGGCCGGTAGCTACTTGGTGCTGATGCCCAACAACCCCCGTGCCGGTGGTATCTCCCGCCGCATCGAGGGTGATGAGCGGACCGAACTGAAAGAAGCCCTGAGCGGATTGACCGTGCCGGAAGGCATGGGCCTGATCGTGCGTACAGCCGGTGTGGGCAAGTCTCCGGAAGAGCTGGAGTGGGATCTGAACGTTCTGCTCAACCACTGGGACTCCATCCACAAGGCGTCACAAGAGCGTACAGCTCCCGTGCTGATCCACCAGGAAAGCAACGTGATCGTGCGCGCCATCCGTGACTATCTGCGTCGCGATGTGGGCGAGATCCTGATCGACGATCCGGTGATTTTCGAACGTGCCAGAGCCCATATCGAACTGGTTCGCCCCGATTTCCTCAACCGTGTGAAGCTGTACAAGGGTGAAGTTGCCCTGTTCAACCACTTCCAGATTGAGAGCCAGATCGAATCAGCCTTCCAGCGTGAAGTGCGCCTCCCCTCCGGCGGCAGCATCGTTATCGATCCGACCGAAGCCCTGACATCCATCGATATCAACTCCTCCCGCGCCACCAAGGGCGGCGATATCGAAGAGACTGCGCTGCAAACCAACCTGGAAGCGGCCGACGAAATTGCCCGTCAATTGCGTCTGCGCGACCTGGGTGGCCTGATCGTTATCGACTTCATCGACATGACCCCGGTTCGCCATCAACGCGAAGTGGAAAACCGTCTGCGTGAAGCGGTGCATCAGGACAGGGCCCGCATCCAGCTGGGCCGGATCTCCCGTTTCGGTCTGCTGGAGATGTCTCGCCAGCGTCTGCGCCCCTCCCTCAACGAGTCCAGCAGCCATATCTGCCCCCGTTGCCAGGGTCAAGGGGTCATCCGTGACAACGAATCCCTCGCCCTGTCCATCCTGCGTCTCATCGAAGAAGAGGCAATGAAGGACAACACCGAGCAGGTTCACGGCCAGGTGCCGGTGGATGTTGCCGCCTATCTGCTTAACGAGAAGCGTGCCGCCATCGCCAGTCTGGAGCAGCGCAATGATGTGCGTGTTTACATCATTCCGAACCAGCATCTGGAAACCCCGCACTACGAAGTAACCCGCATTCGTCAGAACGAGATCCCGGAAGCGGCCAGCTACGAGCTGAAAACCGAAATTGCCAAGCCGACCTACCAGCCGAAACAGGCCCAGGTGATCGAGCGTGAGCAACCGCTGTTGCAAGTCTTTGCCCAACCGGCACAACCGGCTCCTGTTGCACCGCAACAGCCTGTGGCGCCCGTTGCTGCGGCCCCTGCCGAAGCCGGTTTCTTCAGCAAGCTGATCAAAGGCATTACCGGCCTGTTCAGCAGCGATGCAGCCCCTGCCGAAGTGAAAGCGTCAGCCGAGAAACCGGCCGCGCGTGAAGCTCGCAAAGAGGAAGGTCATCGTCACCAGCGTGATGAGACCCGCGCCCGTGGCCAGCGTCCCCGTCGTGACGACAATCGCAACAACCGCAACAATGCGGAAGCTGGCGAGAAGCGTGAAGGTGGCAACCGCGAAGCGGGTGAAAACCGCAATCGCCGTCCCCGTAAAGAGCGTGAGCCTCGTCAGGAACGTGAAGCCCGTAACGAGACCCGTGGTGAAGTGCGCAGCGAACAGCGCATGGAACGTGAACCCCGTCAGGAACGCGAGCCTCGCGAACCTCGTCAAGAGCGTGCGCCACGTCCGGCCCGTGAACCGCGTGCTCCCCGTGAGCCGCGCGCCGAGGTCGTTGTTGAAGCGGTAGAAGCCGTTGATGCAGTCGCCATCGAGCCACGTCAGGAAAAAGAGCAGAAAGTGGCCGAGCGCCGCGAACGTCGCCAACTGCGCAAGCAGATCCGCGTCGATGTCGCCGCTGCTGACACCCCTGCCCGGCCGGTTGACGATGCAGCAGTGCAAGCTGAGGTAATCGATGCAGTGGGTAACGAGCAGGAAGAGCAGAGTGAAGGGCAACGCCGTTCACGTCGCACTCCGCGTACCCAGCGTATCGAAGGCCAGCGTCGCAAGCGCATCAACGAAGATGCCCGCAGCCAGCGTGATGAAGAGCAACCCGCGACAGAAGGCCAGCTCACTACCGCTGCTCAGGCTGATGCTGCCAAGGTAAAAGCCGAAGAGCCGGTAGTACCCGTGGTCACCATCCCGAGCGCGGAAGCCATTGCTGCCGCCCTTCAGGCCTCTTCCGCGCTGACCGAGCACGTCGTTGCTGAAGCCATTGCCGAAGAAGCTGCCGAGCAGGCCACTGCCCTGGTTGCAGCAACTCAAGCCGATGTTGCTACCAGCCCGGTTGTTGAAGCTGTCGCTGAGGTTGTAGTTGCCGCAGAGCCAGAAGTAGCCGTTGTTGCTGCGCCGGTTGCCGAAGTGGTCACCGCCACCGTGGTTGAAACCGCACACGTTGTTGAAACGGCCCCGGTTGTTGAAGAAGCACCGGCCGTAACAGCCCCTGTTGTGGAAGCCACACCTGTCGCCGCTGTTGTTGAAACACCAGCTCCTGCTGCTGTCATCGAAACCCCGGCTGCCGTGGCTGCGGTTGTGGTGGAAGAGGCGCCGGTTGTCACCAAACAGGTAGTACACGGTGCTGGCTTGCTGGCTCGTGCTCGCAAGGCATCAGCGCCGATGGCAACTCCTGCCGAAGCCCCTGCCCTGCCTGCTCGTGAGCCGGTTAACCACCCGCCGCTGGTACGCAACGAGGTGAGCACATCCGGTCGTCATGGTGGTAGCACAGCTGCCGTCAACGTGGCTACCAGCCCTGCTGGTCGTCCGTAACCGATCCGGGTTAGCCCGTTAATCAAAGCCACACCAATCGGTGTGGCTTTTTTATTACTCTCTTCCCTATCCTCTTATAGCTCCAACGAGCCCCTCGTTGAGACTCACGCCCTCCCTTTGTTATTTCTCTTTCACCGCCCCCAGCTTCCACGCATATTTGCGCCTTGGATATCCCCGAGAGCGCCTATTCAAAGCGCTCATGTTCAGCATCATGCCAATTGATATAGTTAGAGCAGACTTTTGTTTGTTGGCATACGGCAATCATTCGGATGACCGTTTTAAAGATTGAATTCAATGAAACCACGCATGACGGCAGACTTGGTGGTGGTTGCTGTTTGGTCTAATCATCCCGGACACCATTTTAGGTGGTACAGTCGCCACCAGACCAATTAAGAGAGCAAGCTCCCATCACCCTGGTCTGCTGTGCTTTCGGTGTTCCAACATCCTGTTTTTACGACTATCTGGCTCGCAAGCGGACGATTAACCGTGAGCGGATACAGCAACGCAGCGAGTTGCGCCGGTCATACTTGGCGGGTCGCCGGCTGGGCGATGTCTGACAAACCTGATGCAGAGTTGGCAATCAAAGCACTGGAGATGGCCTATCAGGCGTGCTGTTTTACTCCGAGTAGGGTAGCCAATACGGCAGTCGGGCATTTCGGCAACGACTGTGGCGCTATCTGAGTCGCCGTGGTAACTGTTGGGATAACGCCCCGATGGAGCGGTTGTTCAGAAGCCTGAAGTCAGAGTAGCTCCGGCAACGGGATACATGGGTCTGTGGGAAGCAATGAGGGATATCAGTTATTACCTGATGGATTACTACAACTGGCGGCGTCCATATCAACACAATGACGGGATCCCGCCAGCAAAAGCCGAGGTTCGGCCTAGCCAAGTGTCCGGATTTAGTTGACCACTACAGCCGCCGGTAGAGATTGAAAGGCGGTTTATTTTTCAGCAAAAGAGTGTCTAGAAAACCAGAGGTGATTCAATCGCAGATATGAAAAAAGGGCCCGCAGGCCCTTTAAAAAAAAGTAACGATGTTATCCACCAAACAGATGGTGGCTGACGATGAACAGGCCGCCGGAGAGCAGCATGGTCAGCGGCAGGGTCAACACCCAGGCCATCAGTATGGTCTTGATGGTCTGGCTCTGCAGGCCGGATTTGTTGGCAATCATGGTACCCGCCACCGCAGAGGAGAGGATGTGGGTGGTGGACACCGGCATACCGGTCAGACTGGCGACCCCGATGGAGGTTGCAGCCGTGATCTGGGCCGCGATGCCCTGGCTGTAGGTCATGCCGGTGGTACCGATCTTCTCGCCCACGGTATGGACGATACGACGCCAGCCCACCATGGTGCCGCAACCCAGCGCCAGCGCGATGGAGACGATCACCCAGGTCGGTGCATATTCAGCGGTCGCGGTCAGATCCTTGCGCCATTTGGCCAGATCGGTCAGCTCCTTGGCGGGCAGCGGCAGCTTGGCAGCCTTGCGGGCGGTGTCATCGATACAGAGCAGCAGACGACGCACTTCACGGCGATCAGTCAGGCTCATCTGATCATAAGTACGCACCGCAGCCAGACGGGCATCCAGGGTAGCCATCGCCTGCAACACGCCATCGGCGGAGCAGTGGGTCATCAGCTCTTCCTGAGCCGTTACCGGTGCAGAGAAGTTGATGACGCCAGAGAGGGCGGGCTGGTTGCGCTGGTAGATCTCCATGATGCGCTGGTTGGCATCCTGGGTCCGGTCCAGATCATAGGAGCGGCTGCTCATGTCCAGTGCAAAATAGGCGGGCGCCATGCAGATCAGCACCAGCATCACCAGACCGATGCCCTTCTGGCCATCGTTGGAGCCGTGCACGAAGCTGACGCCCATGGCAGAGGCCACCAGGGTCAGACGCGCCCAGAACGGCGGGTGTTTCTTGCCATCCACCAGCTGACGCTCTTCCGGCGTCTTGTGGATCTTGTTGCTGGTCCAGATGCGCTTCATCGCCAGCAGCAGCAGCGCCGCGATGATGAAACCGATGGTGGGAGAGATAATGAGGGAAAGCATGATGTCGATCGCTTTGCCCACGTTGATCCCCTCTGTCACCGGTTTATGGGTGATCCAGGCATAGGCGCCGCCTACCCCCAGAATGGAACCGATCAAGGTATGTGAACTGGAGGCCGGGATCCCGAAGAACCAGGTACCCAGGTTCCACACGATGGCGGAAAACAGCAAGGAGAAGACCATGATCAACCCTTGGGTGGAATCCATCCCAAGCAGCAGGTCGATGGGCAGCAGATGGACAATGGCATAGGCCACACCCAAACCGCCGAACATGACGCCGAAAAAGTTGAAGATCCCCGATGCGACCACCGCCAGGTGAGCCGGCATCGCCTTGGTATAGATAACCGTTGCTACCGCGTTGGCGGTATCGTGAAAGCCGTTGATAAATTCATAGGCAAGCACAAAAAAAACGGCCAATACCAAACCGATTGACCACCACAAACCCAAACCACTAAACATTTCAAACATAAAAAAAAGCCTGTTTATGAGTTGCGGCGGATTATGCCAGATGGCGGCCAACACCATAGCCACCATTGAAATATTTCAGCCATAAAAAAAAAGAGCTTTTTGGTAAAAAATATCCTAGAGCCAGTCTTTATGCGGCTTGCCACCGATTAATTAAAGCCATCGATGATTGCGGGAAAGGACAAAAATAGCTGATATTTAAGCCAATAATTTCATTTTTATGACGTTTTTATGACAGAAAAATGGGTAAAAATGGTGATAAAACACCCCTTCCCCGCCAATCTCATCCGACCAGCACCTCAAACCCCATACCCGTTTGATTCCAGATGCAAAAAGGGAGCACCTTGTGCTCCCTTGAATCGTTGTAGTAAGACCTGTTATCAGTCCTGATTTATGCGGCTGGCAACAGCGCCCTGCTGGCTCTTGTACTTGGCATTTTCCCGCTTGTTGTACGGACGGGCGGCGGCGCCGGAGAGCATCTCGAAGTTCAAGGCGCCGATCTTCATCTTCGGGCGCAGCGCCAGCGGCAGTTTGCCGCCGTTGTAGAACTCCAGCACGATGCGACCGGACCAACCCGGATCGATGCGGTGCGCGGTCACATGCACCATCAGACCCAGGCGCGCCAATGACGAGCGGCCATCCAGCCAGCCGACGATATCGGCAGGCAGGGTGACGGATTCATAGGTCACCGCCAGCGCCAACTGTCCCGGATGCAGATAGAAGGCTTCACCATCGGGGACGTGGATTTCGTCACTCATCACCCGATCGATGGCATCGGCCATCTCGCTGCTCGGACCGCTCAGATCAATATAGGGAGCGGTATGATCGCGAAACACCCGAAACTCGTTACCCAGCAGCACATCGACACTGACACCACTGATCCGCTCTACCCCGGGCCGTGGCTCAATGACGATCTTGCCTTCATCCAGATGGCGTTCAATATCGGTATCACACAGACGCATTGGGCGACTCTCCTGACAAATTGTGCTTTTAAAAAAGCCGGGCATCACCCGGCTTGTTTCATCTTAACCAATCAACATGTGGCGAATACGCGCCTTGAGCATGTCGATGGCGATGCGGTTCTTGCCCCCACGGGGCACGATCACATCGGCATACTGTTTGGACGGCTCGATAAACTGCAGGAACATCGGACGCACCGTCTTCTGATACTGCTTGAGCACGGAGTCCATGGTACGGCCACGCTCCTGCACGTCACGCACCAGACGGCGCAGCAGGCAGATGTCGAGCGGGGTATCCATGAAGATGGAGGCATCCATCAGATCCCGCAGACGGCTGTCGGTCAGCAGCAGGATCCCTTCCAGAATGATCACCCGGCGCGGCGCAAACGGGGTCACTTCGCTCATCCGGGTATGTTCGGTGTAGGAGTACTGGGGAATGGCGACCGCATCACCTTTGACCAGCTGGCTCAGGTGCTGTACCAGCAGGTCGTGGTCCAGCGCATTGGGGTGGTCATAGTTGGTCTTGACCCGTTCTTCCATGGTCAGGTGGGTCTGATCACGGTAGTAGCAATCTTCGGTGATCACACCAATCTGACCTGCGCCCAGTTCGGCCACCAGCTCTTCATAAATGGTCTGGGCGATAAGACTTTTGCCAGACGCAGATGCGCCCGCAATACCGATGATCACACACGAATGTTGAGTATCAGACATGACAAATACCTAAAAGAGAAGAGCAGTGGGGATGGTTTAAACCGATCCATTATATAAAAAAGGGTGGGTCATGCCCACCCTCAATTCCCTTTCAAGTGACCGATAGCCGATTATTCATCCAGTGCCATGGCATAGAGGGGGGTCGCAATCGGTTTTGCGCTGAAAAAGAGTTCAGCCCCTACCCTGCGCGCCAGTTTCAAATAGGCCTGAGCCAGGCTTCCTTCCGGTGCGCCGAACACCGTCGGGCAGCCATCATCCATGTGCTGGCGGATATCGATGTGCAGCGGCAGCTGGCCAAGCAGCGCCACTTGATACTGCTCTGCCATCTTCTGGCCACCACCGGTACCGAACAGCGGTTCATGGTGACCGCAGGCGCTGCAGACGTGGTAACTCATGTTCTCGATGATGCCGAGCACCGGCACATTGACCTTGTTGAACATGGCGATCCCCTTGCGGGCATCGGCCAGCGCCACATCTTGCGGGGTTGTGACGATCACTGCCGCCGAAGTGGGCACCTGCTGGGCCATGGTGAGCTGGATGTCGCCAGTACCCGGCGGCATGTCCACCACCAGATAATCCACTTCACCCCAACGGGTCTCATGGAGGATCTGCGCCAGCGCCTTGCTCGCCATCGGGCCACGCCAGATGGTGGCATCCTGCTCGGAGACCAGATAGCCGATACTGTTGCTCTTGAGGCCACAGGCCATCACCGGCTCCATCAGCTTGCCGTCATGACTGACCGGGCGCTCCTTGAGGGTGCCCATCATGGTGGGAATGGAGGGGCCATAGATATCGGCATCGAGAATGGCGACCCGCGCCCCCTCTTTTTGCAGGGCCAGCGCCAGGTTGACCGCGGTGGTGGATTTGCCCACCCCCCCCTTGCCGGAGGCAACCACGATGATGTTGCGGATCCCTTGCACGGCATTGAGCCCTTGCGCCCGCGGCATGCTGGCGACATCAATCTCCAGTGCCCAGTCGATACGGGCGGCACCCGTGGCGCTGCGCAGCCTGGCATCGTAGTTTTCTTTGAGCTGATCGAGCAGCGAGAGACCGGCAAACGGCAATACCAGCCGGATAGTAAGCCCCTGACCCTGATTGATGATCTCGCGAACGAATCCGGCATCCACCAGATCCTTGTGCCAGCCTGCTGGCTTAAATTCGGCGAGGATCTGTTTTACTGAATCAATCACCATTAACTCCTCATTATCTTGTCTTTATCTTGAGGTGAACGGTTACCGCACACAAATCAGTGGCTTGCCTGCCATCGTCACGGCAGGTTCTGCCAAGGTCGGCACAGCCACAACCCTAGGCAGGCTACCCCCAATTCGGGTAACATGCACGGCACTCTATCATCCCAACAAGCACATCAAGAACGTAATATGGCAACTGATCCTCGTAAAATGCTGGTAACCTGCGCCCTCCCCTATGCCAATGGCTCCATCCATCTTGGCCACATGCTGGAACACATCCAGGCCGATATCTGGGTTCGTTATCAGCGAATGCGCGGTCATCAGGTGCACTTCATCTGTGCCGATGATGCCCACGGCACCCCGATCATGCTCAAAGCGCAACAGATGGGGATCACCCCGGAAGAGATGATTGCGGCCGTCTCCAAAGAGCACCAGACCGATTTCGCCGGTTTCAACATCAGCTTTGACAACTATCACTCCACCCACAGCGACGAAAACCGCGAGCTGGCGGAACTGATCTACGGTCGTCTGAAAGACGGTGGCTTTATCAAGGGCCGCACCATTACCCAGCTGTTCGATCCGGAAAAATCGATGTTCCTGCCGGACCGTTTCGTCAAGGGTACCTGCCCCAAGTGCAAATCCCCGGAACAGTACGGTGACAACTGCGATAGCTGCGGCGCCACCTACAGCCCGACCGAGCTGATTGATCCGAAATCCGCCGTCTCCGGCGCGACTCCGGTGATGAAGGACTCCGAGCACTTCTTCTTCGACCTGCCGCAGTTTGAAAAATGGCTCTCTGAGTGGGTACGCGGCTCCGGCGCCATTCAGGAAGAGATGGCCAACAAGATGCAGGAGTGGTTCGAGAGCGGCCTGCAGCAGTGGGACATCACCCGTGACGCTCCCTATTTCGGTTTCGAAATCCCCGGCGCACCGGGCAAGTTCTTCTACGTCTGGCTCGATGCCCCCATCGGCTACATGGCCTCTTTCAAGAACCTGTGCAACAAGCGCGGCGACATCGACTTTGACAGCTACTGGAGCAAAGACTCCAGCGCCGAGCTCTACCACTTCATCGGTAAAGATATCGCCTACTTCCACTGCCTGTTCTGGCCATCCATGCTGGAAGGTGCCAACTTCCGCAAGCCGACCAAGGTCAACGTGCACGGCTATGTGACCGTCAACGGCGCCAAGATGTCCAAATCCAAGGGCACCTTCATCAAGGCATCCACCTACCTGAACCACCTGGATCCGGAGTGCCTGCGCTACTACTACGCTGCCAAGCTCAACAGCCGCATCGACGATCTGGACCTGAACCTCGATGACTTCGTCGCTCGCGTCAACGCTGACGTGGTCAACAAGCTGGTCAACCTCGCCTCCCGCAACGCCGGTTTCATCGCCAAGCGTTTCGACGGCAAGCTGGCGGCCACCTGCGCCGAGCCCGAGCTCTACGCCGAGTTTGCCAACGCCCGTACTACCATCGCCGAGGCCTATGAGGCACGCGAATTCAGCCGCGCCATCCGCGAAATCATGGCGCTGGCCGACAAAGCCAACCGCTACGTGGATGACAAGGCTCCCTGGGTCATCGCCAAGCAGGAAGGGGCTGACGCCCAGCTGCAGGAAGTCTGCTCCGTCGGTATCAACCTGTTCCGCGTGCTGATGGCTTACCTCAAGCCGGTGATGCCGCTGCTCGCCGAGCGTGCCGAAGCCTTCCTGGGTGAAACCCTCTCCTGGGATGGCGTGGCCCAGCCATTGACCAACCATCAGCTGACCCCGTTCAAGGCGCTCTTCTCCCGCATCGAGCCAGCCAAGGTAGAAGCCATGGTAGAAGCCTCCAAGGAAGATCTGGCCAAAGAGCAGGCACCGAAAGTGACCGGCCCGCTGGCAGACGACCCCATCAGCGAAACCATCAGCTATGACGACTTTGCCAAGATTGACCTGCGCGTCGCACTGATCAAGAAGGCCGAAGCGGTACCGGAAGCCGAGAAACTGCTCAAGCTGCAACTGGATATCGGTGGTGAGACCCGTCAGGTGTTTGCCGGCATCAAATCCGCTTACAACCCGGAAGATCTGGAAGGCAAGCTGACCGTGATGGTGGCCAACCTGGCGCCGCGCAAAATGCGTTTCGGCATGTCCGAAGGCATGGTGCTGGCCGCAGGCCCTGGCGGCAAGGATCTCTGGATCCTGGAGCCGCAGGAAGGCGCCCAGCCTGGCATGCGCGTCAAGTAAGCGTATCGCTGACTGCGACCACAGCGAGATAGAGAAGAGAGGCCAAACGGCCTCTCTTTTTTTGTCTCACATCTTTGGCTTGGATAGTTTTTGTGGATGCTGGTCGCGGATGGCTTTCTGCCACTCAGCTTGGCAGGATCTGCGCTTTGGTCCGAATACCTGACCACCCGACTTGGCATCTTATCCGTGTTGTAAGCCTGCCAGCATCGCCAGTTTGAGCGCCACCAGCTCCGCCTGCTGGCACTCCAGTAGACGCAAACGGGCGGTGACCTTCCCCTTCAACTGCTGCTGCAGTTTCGTCTGCTGGTGGGGGCGTCCCTGCTCTGCTCGCAACGCCCGCCGCCATTGACGCCAATCCTGCAACTGGCCGAGTCGCTCCTGCCAATGAGTCAGGGTGGTCAGCCAGCCCGGATCCCCTCCCCCCAGCGCCTGCAGCAGCTCAACGCCATAACGGACCTGCTTGATCTCGAGGCGCAGCCGATGCCAGCGGCGCAACTGTTGACGACGGGTGTGGGCCGATTTTCCGGCAGAGAGAGGATGTTCATCGAGGGCGCACTGCGCCTCATCAAGCCGCAGGGCCAGATGTTGCTGATAGAGCGGCACCAATACCCGCGCATCCGGCACCAGCGCCACCGCTGTCAGCCAGCGGGCCAGTCGCCGCGACAACAGGGGCACGCGGCAGGTCGATTTGTGGGTATCAACAGTGCTGGCAGGCGGCTTGCCAAAACGCTCGGTGTAGACCTGCGCATCCCGCAGCGCCGAGAGCCGCCCGAGCGAGCGCAACAAGCGCCGCTCCAGTTCGGAGTGATAGAGCAGTGGCCGCCACAGGGCGAGCAGCGCCAGCAGGCGGCGCGCCGCGATACGGTAGCCATGCACGGTCGGCTCGCTGGCCTCTTCACGCACCGCCCGCGCCGCCTCCTGATAACGGGTGACCCAGACTTTTGCCTGAGTCAGCAACAGACCTTCCTTGTCAGCGTCCATCTCGTCCCTGCCGCTTCAGTTGGTGTGAAAGCCCTGACCGGTGGGTGGCAGCGCCTCTTCATACTCCATCCGGGTCACTCTGGCGGTGCGCGGGCCATGCTCCAGCCACCCCAGCATCATCTGCACCCCCTGCGCGGGGCCGCTGATCAGGATCTCCACCGAGCCATCCTCCAGGTTGTAGGCATGGCCCCGCAAACCCAGTTGCAGCGCCCGCTCACGGGTGAAGTAACGAAATCCCACCCCCTGCACCTGCCCCCACACCCGAATGACAAACGATTGCTCTCCCATTTCTCACACCTTCCGCTTAAGAAAAAAATTCCCGAGACGATAATGTGCCCGACACTCTATCTCTGCAGGATGCAGCTCCATTATGAAAGAAGTTAAATTCCGGTGGGTTGACCGCTATCTCATTCACCTCACCATCAGTGAAAAATTCCATATCGCGTTCTGGTTACCGCTCTTTATCATCGCCTTTCTCAGCTGGTACATGCTGGCGACCAGCCATCAGCAGGAGATCTCCCTGCGGGTAGCGCAGTTGCAGCAACGGGTCGAGACCACGGCGCAGCTTATCAGCCAGCAGCCCACCCTGGTGTTGCCTTCGGATCTGCGTCTGACTCAGCAAGGCAGCAGCGGGTTGCAGCAGCAAGGGGCTCACTACCTCTTTAGCGCGCCAGCGGGTCAGGCGGGCTACGTCACCGGCGATCTCGATACCGGCAACCTCTCCATGTGGGACGGCCAAGGCTCGACCCTGACCCTGATCGGCGCACTGGCCGCCCTGATGGCGCTGGTGATCCACTACATGATGACCTTTGTCTCTGGTGCGCTCTACTCCACCAACAAGGCGCTGCAAACCGTGGCGGACGGGGATCTCACCTTCCGTCTCAACTTCTTCCCGGTGCGCGACGAGTTCTCCACC
The DNA here is from genome assembly GCF_027705695.1 of Aeromonas sp. QDB62. Lineage (NCBI taxonomy): Bacteria > Pseudomonadati > Pseudomonadota > Gammaproteobacteria > Aeromonadales > Aeromonadaceae > Aeromonas > Aeromonas sp. QDB62. Next base: position 50,693 of record NZ_JAPDCD010000009.1, read on the forward strand.
CTGGCGGGCAGCATCGACCGCTTTACCGACCGCCAGCACCAGATCGTAAAACTGGTGGAGGAGTCTGCCGAAGCGCTGACCATGGCCGCCGACGAGTTTCGTGACCATGCCCGCGAAGGCGAGACCCTGGCACGCTCCCAGCGCCAGCACATGGATTCACTGGCCACCGCCATGGAGCAGATGTCGGCGGCGATCCGCGAAGTGGCGCGCAATGCCAACGACACCCTGCAGCAGACCCGCCAATCGAGTGAAGAGGCGGCCAATGGCGCCAACCGGGTAGCTCGTACCATCGAGGCGATCCGCACCCTGGCCGACGAGATTGGCAACGCCTCCGGCGCGGTCGAGCGGCTCACCCACAATGCCAACCGGATCAACGAAGTGGTCAACGTCATCAACGCCATCTCCCAGCAGACCAACCTGTTGGCCCTCAACGCCGCCATCGAAGCGGCCCGTGCCGGTGAGCAGGGTCGCGGCTTTGCGGTGGTGGCCGACGAGGTGCGCACCCTCGCCAGCCGTACCCAGCAGGCGACGGTGGAGATCCAGCAGATGATCGAGGAGCTGCAGACCGGTACCGGCGCCCTCAACGAGATCATGGAGAAGACAGTTGGCCGCGCCGCCAGTAGCCAGCAGCTCATCAGCGAGGTGGGGCTGGATATCGAAAAACTGAGCAACCACAGCGATGCGGTGCTGGAGATGAGCACCCAGATCGCTACCTCGAGCGAGGAGCAGAGCTCGGTCGCCGCCGAGATCACCCACAATCTCGATCAGGTACGCCATGAAGCGGCGCAGGTGGAAGAGTCTGCCAGCGCCTCGGTAGCCGGTACTCAGGGACTGAAAGCCACCGCCACCGAGCTGACCCAGGCACTCAAGGGGATCACTCTCTGACGCTTGCCACAATAAGCCCGGTAACAAGAGGCAATATGAGAAGAGGCCACCCAACGGGTGGCCTCTTCTCTTTATTGATCGTGCCAATAATGGCGACCAATTACTTGTTGGCTGGCAGCCCCGCTCAGGATTGCAGCAAACTCAGGGCCGCATTGGGGCGACTGTTTGCCTGACTCAAAATCGAATAGCTCGCCTGCTGCAAGATTTGGGTACTGACCAACCGTGCCGACTCCACAGCCATATCGGCATCCCGGATCCTTGAGCGGGCAGCACTGAGGTTCTCATTGGCATTGGCCAGATTGCGTACCCGTGAATCCAGCGCGTTGGCCTGGGCGCCGAGCCGAGAGCGCTGAACACCCAGCTGTTTCATACCCGCATCCAGCGTTTTAATGGCTCTGCTGGCGTTGTCGTCACTCAGAACATCAATGTTATCAACGGTATATTTCTTCTTGTCCTCTTGATAAAAGCCAAGCGCATTCAAGCTCGATCCCTGCATATCAATATTGGAATACTTGTCGCCTGATGAACGCAGTTCCATCTGACCGATATACGTTGTCGGTGTGACATCGGGCAACAGAGAGCTCAGAGAAGCATTGCTGATCACCGGAGGCGCCGGTGGTGCGGGCTGTGGAGGGGGCGTGGTGCCATTGGCCAGCGCAAGGCTGTTGCCCTGAGCGCTATGCATGGTCAATGCATTGCTGGCGGGATTGCTGTTGTTGGAGGCACTCACATAAAAACCCAGACCTGCCGATTGAGCAGCACTGTTGATGCGTTGAACCACGGTTGCCATGATGGCACTATTTTTTGTTGTCGGATTAACCGGATCCCATCCGGTCATATCAATGCCCGTGGTCAAATCCACAGAGTGACCCGCCACATCGATATAGGAGGGTAATGCGGATAAATCGACTGCGGAAGCAACTGAAAATGGCAGTTGTTGCGCTGTTACCGGCCCCTGATTATTAGGAAAGGTGGTGCTATTGATATCTGCCACGAACGCTTCCAGGGTGGAATAGTCCTTGTCAAAGGTCACACCGTTAAGCGTGACAGGCTGAGATGAAAGCTTGAGATCAGCAATGTCATACGCCCCCGGCTTGCTGCCTGCGGGGCTGCGGGCTTGCCACTCCATCTCGCCCAGATTTTTGGTCTGGGCATTGAGATCGGTAATGACGGTATTCTGCCCTGCATAGGCACCGACCGAGAAGATGCCTTTGTAACTTCCCGCCAGCAGCTCCTGCCCGGCAAACCGGGTGCCTGTGGCAATCCGGTCCATCTCCAACTGCAATTGCTTGAATTCGGCATTCAGGGCCACGCGATCCTCTGCCGTATTGGCACCGCTTCCCGACTGCAATGCCAGAGTGCGCATCCGCTGCATCAGATTCACCGACTCATCTAGCGCACCATCGGCCACGTTGATCACCGAGATCCCATCGTTGGCATTGCGGATCGCCGTGTTGGTCCCGTTGACTTCGCTGGTGAGGCGATTACTGATCTGCAAGCCTGCCGCATCATCGGCGGCACTGTTGATACGCAGTCCGGATGAGAGCCGTCGATATACCGAGTCCAGCGTGTTGGATGATTGACCAAGGTGGCGTGATGCATTGAGTGCAGAAATATTGGTGGCGATGGTGAGTGACATGGATAGCTCGATACAGGAAAGATTCAAAATGGTCTCCCCCACTATCGACATCACCAAATGACTCTTTAGAGAAAATTACACACAAAAAAGATAAAAACGCCAGTTTGCCTATTTTTTACACATTCAAAGGCGAGCATTGAACAAATAACAAGCACAATAAACCAAGACATACAAAATAAGCAGCGTGAAACACCGGCATCAAGATGTTGCAAACCATGTAGCTCCAACGCTCGGTGCAAACGGTGTCACTCTGTCATCTGCCAGCAAAGACTGGCTTAGCCGCGCTATTGCACATAGAATGTGGCCCCTTTTCTTTCTACCATCGGCAAACACCCATGAGCGTTTTCATCTATCTCGTCAAAGGCCGCGAAAAATCCCTGCTGCGCCGTCATCCCTGGATCTTCTCCAAGGGGATTGAGCGGGTTGAAGGCAACCCCGTTGACGGCGACACCGTCGAGATCTATGCCAACGATGGCAAGTGGCTCGCCCGTGGTGCCTGGTCAGGCAGCTCCCAGATCCGTGCGCGGGTCTGGACCTTCGATAAAGAGGAGACCATCGATCTCGACTTCTTTATCCGTCGCCTCAAATATGCCCAGGAGTCCCGTGATCCGCTGATCAAGCGTCAGGGTCTCACCGGCTATCGCCTGTGCGCCGCCGAATCCGACGGCCTGCCGGGTCTGACCATAGACCGTTATGCCGATTTTCTGGTGTGCCAGATCCTCTCTGCCGGTGCCGAGTTCCAGCGCGAGCTGATAACGCAAGCGCTGCGTACCCTCTACCCCGAGTGCAGCATCTATGAGCGCTCTGACGTGGCGGTACGCAAGAAGGAAGGGCTGAAAGAGCGCACCGGCGTCATCTATGGCGAGACCCCGAATGAGCTGGTGGTGATCGAAGAGAACGGCGTGAAGATCCTGGTAGATATTCGCAACGGCCACAAAACCGGCTTCTATCTGGATCAGCGTGACAACCGTCAGGCTGCCGCCAAGTACACCGAAGGCAAGCGGGTGCTCAACTGCTTCAGCTATACAGGTGGTTTTGGCGTCTATGCCCTCAAGGGCGGTGCCAAAGAGTTGGTCAACGTCGATCTCTCCCAGAATGCGCTGGATATCGCTCGCCAGAATGCCGAGCTGAACGGGCTGGATACCAGCAACACCCAGTTTATCCGTCACGATGTGTTCAAGCTGCTGCGTGAATACCGCGAGAAGGGCGAGAAGTTCGACGTCATCGTGCTGGATCCGCCCAAGTTCGCCGAGAGCAAGGCCCAGCTGCTGGGTGCCTGCCGCGGCTACAAGGACATCAACATGCTGGCGTTCCAGCTGTTGGCGCCGGGTGGCGTGCTGCTGACCTACTCCTGCTCCGGCCTGATGGAGCAGAGCCTGTTCCAGAAGATCGTTGCCGATGCGGCGCTCGATGCCGGTCTCGATGCCCAGATCCTGGAGCTGCTCTCCCAGGCTTCCGATCACCCCATCGGTACCGCCTATCCGGAAGGCTTCTACCTCAAGGGTCTGGTAGTGCGCGCCCGCTGATCGGCCGTCATCTTCCCTTGTGATCAATCAGGCCCCTTGCGGGCCTGATTGTTTTGAATCATATGGTGCCTGAGCCTGACGTTCGCCCAGATGACCACCCTCTCTGCTTTATTCGTGTTCCCTCTCCTCCTCTTTCCCTGCCTGTGCCCCACTTCTGTTTAAATCTATTTGCACAATAACTGCACATTTATGATTTAAATCACACCCGTATGACTCTCTTTCCCGTAGTGTGATCCCGCCTGAGGCAGCCGAGCCAGGGCAGCCGCCCGTCAGGATTGATGGGCGGCATAACAACAAAATCGATGTCAGGCCAAGCTGAACATCACAAGGGATCACCTTATGAATCAATCATTGCCGCTGTTAACGCCGCTGCGGGGCATCGCTGCCCTGATGGTGGTGCTGTTCCATGCCCGATTATTGCTCTTTCCCCAGTGGATGGAGCCGATCGCAAGCCACACCCAACTCATCGAGAACGGCTACCTCTGGGTCGATCTGTTCTTTATTTTGAGTGGTGTTGTGTTGGCCCATGTCTATGGGGAGTCCTTCACCCGCACGCCCCGCACCGTGGGCTATGGCCGCTTTCTCTGGTTGCGGCTGAGCCGTGTCTACCCCCTCTACCTGGTGACCCTGCTATTGCTGGTTGGCTGGGAACTTTACAAGGCGCAGCACGGGGTGGGTTTCTATGCCGGCCCCTTGTTCAAAATGTGGGAGTGGGAAGGGATGCCGCCTTTCGGTTCGCCCTTCACCCCGGCCGAAGCGCTGCCAAGCGCCTTCCTGCTGCTGCAGGTGGTGACCGATCACGGGCTGACCTGGAACTTCGCCGCCTGGTCCCTCAGCGTAGAGTGGATCAGTTACCTGCTATTCCCGTTGCTTATTCCGCTGGCGGTGACTCGCAGTCGCTGGAGCCATTTCGCCCCCCTGCTGGCGCTGACGGTGCTGGCCTTTATCGTGCACAGTCGCGGCACGCTGGATGTCACCAGCGGCGCGCTGGCAGTAGGGCGCGGGGTGAGTGAATTTGTGCTCGGCCTCTGGCTGCTGCCGAGGGTCAAGGCCGCGAAAGGCTTGCCCATGATGAAGCATGATCTGCCGCTGCTGGTCGCCTTTGTGCTGCCCTTCGCACTGATGCAGTTCACCATGACGCCGCAGCTGACCCTGCTGCTGATCGGCTCCTACGTGCTGCTGATCTGGATTTCAGCCGCGCAAGGAGAGCGCCAGAGCCCGCTGCTGCGCCTCTTGGATAACCGCTTCACCAACTGGCTGGGAGATCTCTCCTACTCCATCTACCTGCTGCATGCGCTGGTGCTGCTCACCGGCTGCGAGCTGATCCACTATCTGGCGCCTGGGCTCACCGAGTGGTGGTATGGCCAGACCAACCCGCTGTTGGGGGTAGTGGCCACCTTGCTGATGTTGGCGGTACTGATCGGGCTATCTTCTTTAAGTTACAACCTGCTGGAGCGGCCACTGCAACGGCGTCTGCGCCGTTGGGGCAAGGCACGGCAACCGGCGCTGGAGCAAGCCGGATAAGTTATCCCCCCCTGTCTGGATGAGTTGACGGTTTTATGTCAACTCATCCAGCACCAGTTCATCCAGACTGCTCATCACCCAGGCACTCGGGTGCTGGCTAAATCCAAGCTTGGGGTAGTACGCCACCGCCTGCGGCGCAGCCAGCAGGATCAGCTTGCAGCCCGGCTGCAATTGCAAAAATGTCTCGCGAATAAGTGCTTTGCCAATCCCCTGCCCCTGCACTGACTCGGCCACCGCCAGATCCGAGAGGTAGCAACAAAAATGAAAATCGGTCACCGAACGGGCCACCCCGACCAGGGTTTCGCCCTGCCAAGCGGTGATCAGCAGATTGGCGTTATCCAGCATGCCCTGCAGGGTGGACGGATGATCCAGCGGCCGTCTCGCACCGAGCGAGGTCTGCGCCAACAGCGCCGCAAACTGCGCCGTGGTAATGGGATGGTTAACCAAAAACGTGGTGGTCACAAAGCTCTCCTGTTGTAGATAGGCTGTTACGCACGCTGCTGCGCTCTTTGACGTTCTCTTGGCTGCACCTGTACTGCGATCAATCAGTGCGCGGCGGATCCAGCCCGATGACAGGCAAGTGCGGACAATTCCCTGCTGTTTATGTGAATTCCTGTTCGAACCCCAAGGGGCAGATGTGGCATAATGCTCCGTCCTGTGGCCCTTGGCGGGGCTGCGCTGGCGCACCTGGTCGCCCTCTTGTTCCCCGTCCGGCCTGGCGGTCCTCCATAACTGCCAGTCATCGCTGCCCCTGTTGGCACCGAGGCCACCCATATTTGCGGCTTCTTGTCTTCCTATCTACAAGGCCGCCCATTGACCAAGACGGCTCCACAGAGCCTCTGCATAAGGGGTAAGTATGTCTTCCATTCGTCTGACCCAATACAGCCACGGCGCTGGCTGCGGCTGCAAAATCTCTCCCAAGGTACTCGACACCATCCTCAAGAGCCAGATCCCGGGCTTCAACGACCCGACGCTGGTGGTTGGCAACAGCAGCAAGGATGACGCGGCCGTGGTCGATATCGGCAACGGTCAGGGCATTGTCTCCACCACCGACTTCTTCATGCCCATCGTCGATGACCCCTTCACCTTTGGCCGCATCGCCGCCACCAACGCCATCAGCGATATCTACGCCATGGGCGGCAAGCCTATCGTCGCCATCGCCATCCTCGGCTGGCCCATCAATACCCTGCCTGCCGAAGTGGCTCAGCAGGTGATCGACGGTGGCCGTCAGGTGTGCCATGAAGCAGGTATTTCGCTGGCCGGTGGTCACAGCATCGATGCCCCCGAGCCCATCTTCGGCCTCGCGGTCACCGGTATCGTGCCGCTGGACGCCATCAAGCAGAACGACACCGCCAAGGTGGGTGACACCCTCTATCTGACCAAACCTATCGGTATCGGCATCCTCACCACCGCCCAGAAGAAGAACAAGCTCAAGCCCGAACATGAGCAACTCGCCCCCAACGCCATGTGTACCCTCAACAAGATTGGCCAGCGTTTTGCCGAGCTGCCGGGTGTGCACGCCATGACCGACGTCACCGGCTTTGGTCTCGCCGGTCATCTGCTGGAGATGTGTGAAGGCTCTGGCGTCAGTGCCCGCCTCGACTTCAAGGCGCTGCCGCTACTGGATGAGGTGGATTACTACCTCGCCGAGGGCTGCGTACCGGGCGGCACCCTGCGCAACCACGACTCCTACGGCCACAAGCTGGATGCCATGGACGATCGCACCCGCAACATCATGTGCGATCCGCAAACCAGCGGCGGCCTGCTGGTCGCCGTGGGTAAAGAGAGTGAAGCCGAGCTGCTCGCCATCGCGCGCGAAGCTGGGCTAGAACTCTCGCCCATCGGCCAGATCAAGCCCCTTGAGGGCACCCGCTTTATCGAGATTGTCCAATGAGTGAATTGCCACTGGCCACGGACTACGCCCGGATTTTTTTAGGCGATGTGCCGTTGATTGATGTGCGCGCCCCCATCGAGTTCAAGGAGGGGGCTTTCCCCTGCTCGACCAATCTGCCGCTGATGACAGACGATGAGCGCGCCCAGGTGGGGACCTGCTTCAAGAAGCAGGGTCAGGCCGCCGCCATTGAGCTTGGTCACAAGCTGGTGGGGGGAGCAGTACGCGCCGAGCGCATCGAAGGCTGGCTGGCGCAGTTGCGCCAGCAGCCCGATGCCCTGCTCTACTGCTTTCGCGGCGGCCTGCGCTCGCAAACCGTACAACTGTGGCTCCATGAAGCGGGCGTCACTCGCCCCCGCGTCGCCGGTGGCTACAAGGAGCTGCGTCGCTTTTTGATCGACACCCAGGACAAGGCCTCTGCCGAGTGCCACTGGACGGTGTTGACCGGTATGACCGGCTCCGGCAAGACCCATATGCTGGACCATGTGGTCCAGGCGCTCGATCTGGAAGGACACGCCCATCACCGGGGCTCCTCCTTCGGTCAACTGCCCGGCGGCCAGCCCAGCAACATCAACTTTGAAAACAACATGGCCATCGAGCTGCTCAAGCGCCGTCATCAGGGCGAACACGCCTTTGTAGTGGAAGACGAGAGCAGGCTCATCGGTCGCTGCTGCCTACCGCTCTCCCTCCATGAGGCCATGAGTCAGGCGCCGCTGGTGGTGGTGGATGTGCCACAGTGCGATCGCGCCGAGCAGATCCGTGAAGATTACGTGCACGATCTCTGGCTGCGCTATCAAGCCATGTATGGCCAGGAAGCCGGTTGGCAGCTGTTTGCCGCCTACCTCACCGATGCGTTGGCACGTCTCAAGCGCCGTCTCGGCGATCAGGCCCACCGCGAGCTGGATGCCCTGATGCAGACCGCCCTCGCCGAGCAGGAAAAGAGCGGCGATACCGGGCTGCATCTGGCCTGGATCACCCTGCTGCTAACCCGCTACTACGATCCCATGTATCTCTACCAGCTTGGCAACAAGCAGGAGCGCATCGTGTTCCGCGGCGACAAGCAAGCCTGTCTCGACTACTTCGCCGAGCAGCGCGCCAACGGGCAACAGGGCTGACCCCGTCGCCTTTCCAACAAGAGGACCCCACATGTTGAAATTCGAGGTGATCCCGGTCACCCAGTTCGCCCAGAACTGCTCCCTCATCTGGTGTGACGAGACCCATCAGGCGGCGCTGATCGATCCGGGCGGCGAAGCGGACAAGCTGCTGGCGGCCATCGCCAAGCGCGGCCTGACCCTGACCCACATCCTGCTGACCCACGGTCATCTGGACCATGTGGGTGCCGCGGCAGAACTGCGGGAAAAGACCGGTGTCGCTATTACCGGCCCCCATAAGGAAGACGCCTTCTGGCTCGACATGCTGCCCCAGCAGAGCCAGATGTTCGGCTTCGCCCATACCCCCGCCTTCACGCCGGATCGCTGGCTTGAACAGGGCGACAAGGTGCAGCTTGGCCAGTGCGAGCTGGAGGTCTACTTCTGCCCCGGCCACACCCCGGGCCATATCGTGCTGCTCTCCCAGGCCGAAAAACTTGCCTGGGTCGGTGACGTGCTGTTTGCCGGCAGCATCGGCCGCACCGACTTCCCCCGTGGCGATCACGGGACGCTGATCAAGTCGATCACCGAAACCCTGCTGCCACTCGGTGACGAGATCGTCTTTATCCCGGGCCACGGCCCCAGCTCCACCTTCGGCCGCGAGAAGGTGAGCAATCCCTACCTGACCCAGCCTATCTGGTGATCAAAAAAGGCAGCGGTGTTAGCCGCTGCCTTTTCTCTCTTCTCTCTTTTGTATTCTCAATTCCGGGCCAACCACGCACCCCCTGCGTTCCCCAATTCGGCATGCCCGCTGTTACCTTTCGCCCAATAAAAATCCCCACCCTGGGGTGAGGATTGATTTATAGGTGCAACACTCTGGTGGCTTATTGTGCCAGCAGGTGACCGACCAGCTCATGACGCCACCCTTGCAGCAGCATCGGCTTGTCGCTGCGGGCCCGCTCTTCGTCGTTCATCCGCCAGCTCCAGGTGAAGTACTGGTGAATGATCTTCTTGCTGGCGATCAGCTCGGGCGGAATGTTGCTGGCCTTGGCCTTTTCTTCCACCATGGCCTTGATGCGCTTGAGCTCGGCCTTGTACTGGGGGAAATCCACCAGCCGGCGAATGGGCTCGGGCCAGCTGTCAGGATCGCTCTGCTGCGCCTTGGCGACGATATCGAGCATCCGCTTGCCGTGGATCTTGATCTCGATAGGCGAGAGGCCCAGCTCGTTGAGATCCCGCATGGAGGTCGGACGACGCTCAGCCACCTTGAACAGGTGCAGCTCCTTGACCACGAAGTTGAGGGCCAGATCGCGGCGTACCGCCTCTTGTTGGCGCCAGGCGGCCAGCTCGCGCAGGATGGCAAGCTCGCGGCGCCCCAGTTGCCAGGCGTTGACGATCTCGAGGTAAGCCTGACGGGGATCGCTACCCTGGGTCTTGCGGGCTGAGTGGTTCTGGCACTCCTGCTCGAACCAGGCAAACTTGCCGCTTTCCCGCAGTTTGGCCATCACTTTCTCGTAGAGCGGCATCAGGTAGAACACATCCGCCGCAGCGTATTCGAGCTGGCGGGAGGTCAAGGGACGGGCCAACCAGTCGGTGCGCGCCTGATCTTTTTCCAGCTCGACCCCGAGAAATTCGTTCACCAGCGCACCAAAGCCGACCGAGACGCCGTAGCCGAGGAATGCGGTGGCCAACTGGGTGTCGTGCATCTGGTTGGGCAGGTGGCCTGCCTGATGCTGGATAAGCTCCAGATCTTCGCCAGAGGCGTGCAGGATGGCGATCTGCCCTGCCCTGCCCAGTCGCTGCCAGAGGGTGGAGAGATCCAGCGTCAGCGGATCCAGCAGCGCCAGATGCTCGCCATCATAGATCTGGAACAGGCCAAGCTGGGGATAGTAGGTACGGGTGCGAACGAATTCAGTATCGATAGCCAAGGGAACATCGGCCAGAGAAGCGAGATAGTGCTCAAAGTCGGCTTGCTGAGTGATAAGTTGATAGTGCATCTGTGCCTGCGCGGTTGATCAGGGCCAAAAAGAAAAAACCGTGGGATGACCCACGGTTTTGCATAACGACGGTGCGGGTTTGCAGAGGGTTCTGCAGCCGCAGTCCGGTTATTGCTTGGCAATCTCCTCGTCGCGCAGTACGCGGCGCAGGATCTTGCCCACATTGGTCTTGGGAAGTTCGTCGCGAAATTCTACCAGTTTCGGCACCTTATAGGCAGTTAGATGTTTGCGGCAGTGGGCAATAATCTCGTCCTCCTGCAATTTTGCATCTTTCTTGACCACAAAGATCTTCACCAACTCGCCGGAGACCTTGTGCGGTACGCCGACGGCGGCCACTTCCAGCACTTTCGGGTGCAGCGCAACGACATCTTCGATCTCGTTCGGATAGACGTTGAAACCGGAGACCAGGATCATGTCCTTCTTGCGGTCAACGATCTTGAAGAAGCCCTGCTCGTCGCACACGGCGATATCACCGGTACAGAGCCAGCCATCCTGCATTACTTCGGCGGTCGCCTCGGGGCGCTGCCAGTAGCCCACCATCACCTGCGGGCCGCGCACCTGCATCTCGCCTGGGGTGCCGAGGGCGTGAACCACCTGGCCGTTGTCATCCACCAGACGGATCTCGGTGGAGCAGACCGGCAGACCGATGGAGCCGTTGTAGTCGGTCAGATCGTAGGGGCAGACACTCACCAGTGGCGAACACTCGGTCAGGCCATAGCCTTCCAGCAACGGGGTATCGGTCAGTGTCTTCCACTTCTCCGCAACCGCGCGCTGCACCGCCATGCCGCCGCCGATGGTCAGCTTGAGCTTGTCAAAGGCGATCCCCTGAAACTCTTCGTTGTTGACCAGCGCATTGAACAGGGTGTTGACCCCGGTAATGCAGGTGAAGGGGTACTTCTTGATCTCTTTGACAAAGCCCGGGATATCGCGCGGGTTGCTGATCAGCAGGTTGTAACCGCCGATGCGCATAAAGAGCAGGCAGTTCACGGTCAGGGCAAATACGTGATAGAGGGGCAATGCGGTGACCACGAACTCCTTGCCACGCTCCAGCATGGGGCCGTAGACGCCGAGGCACTGCTCGACGTTGGCAATCATGTTGCGATGGGTCAGCATGGCCCCTTTGGAAAGGCCGGTGGTGCCACCGGTGTACTGCAGGAAGGCGAGATCGTCGTTGGTGATCTCGGGCTTGATGTACTGCAGGAAACGTCCCTTGGAGAGGGCCTGACGCATGGTAGTGGCGTCGGGCAGATTATATTTCGGCACCAGCTTCTTGACATACTTGACCACGAAGTTGACCAGAGTGCCCTTGGCCAGACCCAGGTTGTCCCCCATCCGGGTCAGGATAACGTGCTTGATCGGGGTGTCGTAGACCACTTTTTCCAGGGTATGGGCGAAGTTGGAGACGATAACAATGGCCTTGGCACCGGAGTCTTTGAGCTGATGCTCCAGCTCACGCGGGGTATAGAGCGGGTTGACGTTGACCACTATCATGCCGGCGCGCAGGATGCCGAACACGGCGATGGGGTATTGCAGCAGGTTCGGCATCATTACCGCGACCCGATCACCCTTCTCCAGCTTCAGCTCGTTTTGCAAGTAGGCAGCAAAGGCGCGGGACTGCTCTTCCAGGCGGCGATAGGTGATGGTCTGTCCCATGTTGACGAAGGCGGGCTGGTCGGCAAACTGGGTCACCGAGGATTCGAACATCTCAACCAGGGAGCCGTACTGGTCTGGATTGATCTCGGCGGGAACCCCTTCCGGATAACGCTTCAGCCAGACTTTTTCCACGAACTTCTCCTGCATAACTAACACCTGTGCGCTCACTGTGTTGCCTCCGTCCCTGTTCACATCCATTTTAATCGATCGTTTTAAGCTGATGCTCTAATGCCGCCATATTTACACAGCGCAACATCAATTAACAGCAAATTAACAACAGAAAAATGTGAGGGAGAAAACAAACATGGAATTATTGAAAGCTGGCGATTCTACCGAACTTGACAAAACTTTACGATACAAACGGCCGTATCAACCGAATTTTCCATATGAAAATGGTGGTTTCCACCCAATATGACCCGTTCGATCTGCTGGAAGGCATCCTGACGGGACTGCCATTGGGTTTCCAGCGCAGCAAAGCCTTGCTCCCCCTGAATAAACAGCACCGGACAGCGGATAGCCGCCATCAGGGCCCGGGCTTGCCCTTCGCTCATTCTAAGGGGTGAAAGATCCCGCAAGCGGGGATCGCTGCGCCAGTACCAGCGCCCTGCCCGCTCTTCAAGCTGCCGTTCGCAGATAAGACGCGCTGCCTGCGGCGTGATATCCGCCACTTTGCAACGGGCGACCACCGCTTCATCAATGGAGGCAAAGCCGTTGGTACTGCGTTCCCGGGTGCGACTGCGGTTTAAAATCGCACGTCGCAGCTGGGCGGGCACCTCCTCATCGGGTTGGCTCAGCGGCCCCAGCCCCTCCAGCATGATCAGCCGCTCCACCTGTTCGGGAAACACCCCGGCATAGGCCGAGGCGATCAGCGCCCCGAGGGAGTGACCGAGCAGAGTGAAACGCGACCAGCCGGCCGCCTGTACGATCTGGTAGAGATCGTCGAGCCAGTCAACAAAGACATAAGAGGTGGCTTTGTGATCGGAGTGGCCGTGCCCCGGCAGATCGACACAGATGAGGTGAAAATCCCCCAGATGCGGCGCCAGCGGCAAGAAGCTGGCACTGTTGTCGAGCCAGCCATGCAAGGCGATCAACATGGATTTGCCCTGCTGATCATGCTCAGGGGATTGGTTCTCCAGCAGGGCTACCTGCCGACCATCCGCCAGAGTCAGCAGCCGCTCGTGCATGGTGCTCATCATGGGGTTGATCATGACCAGCCTTAACGACGCAGCGGCCGTCTCGGCCAGAAGGGATCATAGAAGGGGTCATAGAAGTAGGGGTCCATATAGCGCACCTCCACCTCCTTGACTGGCGGCCACAGCTTGCTGCCCGTCACATTGAGCACCGAGAAGCGGTACTTGTGCTCGCCAATCTGGCTATCAACCGGTTGGCCTATGGTGCCGAGCACCGTCAGGCTGCGCCCCTTGGCGTAGAGGGTCGGATCGACAAAGCCCTTCATGATGGCCAGAAAGCGCCCCGGGCTCTGCTCGGTCTGCTCCGGCACGCCGTTGGACTTGAGCGGCAAATAGACCACTTCAATAATGCTCTGATCTGCCTTGTTGTGCACCGCCGAGATAACGCCGCTCCAGCGGGCCGGTTTGCCCTCCATCCCGCCAAGGGCGGGTTGATAGGCCACCAGCTGGTTTTCGGGTTCATAAGCCAGCTCCTTGGGGACCGAGCTGCAGGCCCCGAGTAGCAGGGCCAGCGCCCCGATCACCATTGTGCGTTTCATCATGTCGCTTCTGGACTTACGCATCATGTCACTCTCCTGTTGCCAGCGTGGCCCGTCGGGGCCACCCGCTTGTGTTGCAGCTGATGAGCGGCAAGAGCGACATACCTCTTGCCCTTATTCGCGACCCGGCAGTTTTTTCCAGGTCACCTTGTCACGCAAATAGACCGGTGTCGCCTGCTCCACCGGCACTGCCTCCCCCGCCAGCCAGGCGGTGCGGGCCAGCGGCAACATGTCTTCTGCCGCCGGGAAGCGTACCTGACTCACCGCCAGCTCATCGGCAAGACCACTTAAAATTTCGCCATAGGTTTCAAAACCGGTACCGACGCAGGTCACTCGACCCGCCAGCTTGCCACGGGCGTCAACCAGTGCCGCAGGATCGCTCACCACCTCGTCACCCACCAGCTGCATGCGGCCATCGAGCAGCTCATAGCGGCCGAAATAGACCTCGTTCATCCGCGCATCGATGGCGGTCAGCACCTGCTCGGCGCCATCGAGTCGATAGGCCCCTTGTGCCATGGCAGCCAGGGTCGAGATGCCGATCAGCGGCACACCCGCACCAAATGCCAGACCTTGCGCAACGCCAATGCCGATCCGCACGCCAGTAAAGGAACCCGGGCCACGGCCAAACGCGATGGCGTCGAGGTCACTCAAACTTATCCCGGCATCGTCTAACACAGCCTGAACCATGGGCAGGATTTTTCGGGTGTGATCCCGTGGCGCCTCCTCCCAGCGGGAGAACAGCTTGTCACCCACCAGCAAGGCGGCGGAGCAGGCTTCGGTGGCGGTATCTACGGCCAGGATCTTCAACTCGTTCATGCTTTCCAATCTCTATAAAATCAGTCAATTACATAACCGGCAAGCGAGAGATGCTCACCCGTTGTTCAAATCTGTTATCTGGCGGCACACTTATTCACCGCGTTCAGTGCGATCGAAAAAGCTCCCCAGCGTCCCCAACTCCCGGGTGCGAGGGATGGCGGGCAGACTCTTGATAAAGGTGGCGCCGTAGGGTTTGTTGACCATCCGTGGATCACAGATCACCAGCACGCCGTGATCACTGCGATCACGAATAAGCCGCCCCACCCCCTGTTTGAGTGCAATCACCGCCTTGGGCAACTGCAGCTCGGCGAAGGGATCGCCCCCCTTGAGCTTGCAATCATCCACCCGCGCCTTGAGCAGCGGATCATCCGGGCTGGCAAACGGCAGTTTGTCGATGATAACACACGACAACGCCGCCCCTCGCACGTCGATCCCCTCCCAAAAGCTGCTGGTCGCCACCAGCACGGCGCGGCCATTTTCGACAAACTCCTTGAGCAGCCGCTGCTTGTTGTCCTCCCCCTGCAGCAGCACGGTGCGGCCAATCTCCCGGCGCAGCACCTCGGCTACCTGACGCATCACCTGATGGCTGGTGCAGAGGAAGAAACAGCCTCCCGGCGTCTTGTTGATAAGCGGGATCATCAGATTGGCCAGCTGCTCGCCGCGACCAAAGGCGTTGGGCTCCGGCAGATAGCGGGGCACACAGAGCCGCGCCTGCTCGCCATAGTCGAACGGACTGTCGAGAATAAGCTCGGCGCTGCCCGCCAGCCCCAACTCAGCCTTGAAGTGATCAAAACGCATATCCACCGTCAGGGTGGCAGAGGTAAAGACCCAGGCCACCTCCGGCTTTTGCACCTCGGCACTGAATCGCTCGGCCACCGAGAGCGGCGTCAAATTGAGGGAAAAATGCAGTCGCGAGCAGTCATACCAGTAGGAGAAACCGGTCTGGTTGACCGCCAGCACCTCGCCAAGGCGGGTGCGCAGCTCGCAGATCCGCTCGAAAGCGTGATCGAGCTGTTCGCCACGGCCGAGCGCGAGTTTGAGCACCTCGTAGCAGAGCCCGATGGCGTCGTTGAGACGAGCCAACGCCTGGCCCCAGAGCGATTGGCGCAGCATGTCGCGGGTATTGCCGCGACCACCATCCACCCCGAAGGCGAGGCGCAGATCCTGACTGGCGATGGAGAGCCGGTCCGCCGCCTTGCCAAGCTGGGCCAGATCGTGGGCCTCGGCGCGATAGGCCAGCTGGATATCCTGCGCCAGATCCTGGATGGTGCGGCTGCCCACCGACTTGCCGAAGTAGTTGGTGGCGATCTCCGGCAGCTGATGCGCCTCATCAAAGACATAGACTTGCGCTTGGGGCACCAACTCGCCAAATCCGGTGTCTTTCACCGCCATATCGGCGAAGAAGAGGTGATGATTGATCACCACCACCTGGGCATCCATGGCGCGGCGGCGGGCCACAACCAGATGGCAATCGTCGTAATAGGGACAGTCGCGACCAAGGCAATTGTCGTTGGTGCTGGTGACGTGGGCGAGGATCTCGGCGTTCTCCTGCAGTCCCGGAATATCCCCCACATCGCCGTTATCGGTGGCGGTGGACCAGGATTTGACCTTCACCAGATCGTTCAGGACTTCAGGCTTTTGCAGATGGGATTCACTCAACAGCCGGTTCATTCGCTCGATGCAGAGATAGTTGCTGCGCCCCTTGAGCAGGGCCACCGGCGGGGTGTAGGAGAGCGCACCTGTGATGGTCGGGAGATCCCGATAGAAGAGCTGTTCCTGCAGGTTCTTGGAGCCGGTGCTGATCACCACCCGCTTGCCGGACTCCAGCGCTGGCACCAGATAGGCGTAGGTCTTGCCGGTACCGGTCCCCGCCTCCACCAGCAGACGGCCACCACTCTTGATGGCGCGCGCGACCGCTTCGGCCATCTCCAGTTGGGGAGCGCGGGCTTTGAAACCGTCGATATGGCTGGCCAGAGGGCCATCTGGCTTGAACAGGGTCTGGATGGTCAAAAGGGCGTCCCGCAGCAAAAGCGGCCATTATGCCAAAAGCTCGGCAAAAGCGGGACAGATAATCTGCCTAGACGAACAGATCGATCTGATGGTCGGGATCCGGCTTGTGATCGTCCTCTTCCGCCTTGGGCTGATCACGCTTGGCGGGCGTGCTATACGCCTGCTGACGCTGCTGGGAGTCACTGTTGTCAGTGCTGGTCTTGCGCAGCTGGTGCTTCTTGCTGATCTGGTTCACTTCCCGCTTGATCTCTTCGCTGCCGGGCGCGGCGGGCGCCCGGGGCAAAATGGGGAACAACAGGTCCTGGCTGGGCATGATGGCGACTCCTGCAAGGGGTTATTGTCTAGTTATCGACCAGAAAACCGTTTTCTCAACTTTAATCGATCAAATCACAATTTCGGGTTGCATTTTCTGTCAAGGCAGGTAGTTTAAATCAGGCGTCAACTACGACATCTTATTTTGCAAAGGATTGATTACATGAAGTTCACCAACCTGAAGACTCATCACCACCATCATCATCCCGACTAGTCTTTCAGGAGGTTGATTGCTGGAAGACACTTAACTGGTGACTTCCAAAAGGACCGCAAGATTCATAAACCCTCGGAAGCACACACTTCCGAGGGTTTTTTCGTTTTTGACTAGAAGGAAATCGAGCAAATGGAAGCACAACGTCTGCGTATCGCCATGCAAAAGTCCGGTCGTCTGAGCCAGGACTCCCAGGCCCTGTTCAAGAGCTGTGGCCTCAAGATCAACCTGCGCGAGCAGCGCCTCATCGCCCATGTCGAGAACATGCCCATCGATATCTTGCGGGTGCGCGATGACGACATCCCGGGTCTGGTGATGGAAGGGGTAGTCGACCTTGGCATCATCGGCGAGAACGTGCTGGAAGAGGTGCAGCTTATTCGTGCCTCACAGGGCCTGCCGTTCGAGGTCAAAACCCTCAAGCAGCTCGATTTTGGCGGCTGCCGCCTCTCGCTGGCGGTGCCGGAAGACGTCACCTACACAGGGCCACAGAGTCTGGCGGGCAAGCGTATCGCTACCTCCTACCCGGGGCTGCTCAAGCGCTTCTTTGATGAAAAGGGGCTTGGCTTCAAGAGCGTGATGCTGGGCGGCTCGGTAGAAGTAGCGCCCCGTGCGGGTCTGGCCGATGCCATCTGCGATCTGGTCTCCACCGGCGCGACCCTGGAAGCCAATGGCCTCAAAGAGGTAGAGGTGATCTACCGCTCCAAGGCAGTGCTGGTACAGGCCCCCAACCCCTTGTCTGATGCCAAACAGAAGCTCATCGACAAACTGCTGCCCCGCATTCAGGGGATGCAGCAGGCCCGCGAGAGCAAATACATCATGCTGCACGCCCCCAAAGACAAGCTCGATGCCATCACCGATCTGCTGCCGGGTGCCGAGCGCCCCACCATCATGCAACTGGCCGGTGACACCAATCAGGTGGCGCTGCACGTCGTCTCCAGCGAGACCCTGTTCTGGGAGACCATGGAGCAGCTCAAGGCCCTCGGTGCCAGCTCCATTCTGGTGCTGCCCATCGAAAAAATGATGGAATAAGGAAGGGACATCATGCAGACCCTGATCTGGAAGACCCTCTCCCCCGCCCAGCAGGCCGACGTGCTGACCCGGCCCGCCCTCAATGACGAGGCCGATATTGGCGCCGTAGTGCGGGATATCATCGCCGCGGTGCGTAGCCGTGGCGATGAGGCCCTGCGCGAGCTGAGCCAGCGCTTCGAGCGCGCCCCCCGTGAACAGCTGCGCGTTAGCGAGGCTGAAATTGAAGCCGCCTGCGCGCGGCTGGATAACGACATCAAAAGCGCCATCGAAGCGGCCATTACCAATATTCGCACCTTCCACGCCGCGCAAGTGCAACCGGTGGTGCGGGTAGAAACCCAGCCCGGGGTGGTGTGCGAGCTGCGCACCCAGCCCATCAGCCGGGTCGGCCTCTATGTGCCGGGCGGCAGTGCGCCGCTCCCCTCCACCGTGATGATGCTGGCCATTCCGGCTGCTATCGCCGGTTGCCGTGAAGTGGTGCTCTGCACCCCGTCCCCCGCCAGCGACGAGATCCTGTTTGCCGCTCGCGCCTGCGGGGTCGAGAAGGTGTTCGCCATCGGCGGCGCCCAGGCCATCGCCGCCATGGCGTACGGCACCGAAAGTATTCCCAAAGTGGACAAGATCTTCGGCCCGGGCAACGCCTATGTGACTGAAGCCAAGGGGCAGGTTTCCCGCGACTGGCGCGGCGCCGCCATCGACATGCCCGCCGGCCCCTCCGAGGTGCTGGTGATTGCTGACGAGAGCGCCAACCCGGCCTTCGTGGCGGCGGATCTGCTCTCTCAGGCCGAGCACGGCCCCGACAGCCAGGTGGTGCTGGTCACCACCTCGCCGCTGCTGGCCGATGCCATCGCAGGGGAAATAAAAAGCCAGCTGGCCAAGCTGAGCCGCCGCGATATCGCCGCCCAGGCGCTCGGCAGCAGTCTGGTGATCCTCTGTGACGATCTGGCCGAGGCGTGCGCCATCTCCAACGCCTACGCGCCGGAGCACCTGATTGTACAGACCCGCGCCCCACGCGACCTGCTGGATAAACTCGAGAACGCCGGTTCCATCTTCCTGGGAGCATGGACCCCCGAGTCGGTCGGCGATTACGCCAGCGGCACCAACCACACGCTGCCAACTTATGGCTATGCCCGTACCTGCTCCAGCCTGGGCCTTGCCGATTATCAGCGCCGCTACACGGTGCAGGAGCTGAGCGCCGAAGGTATTCGCGGCCTTGGCCCTATCGTCGAGCGCATCGCCCAGTCCGAAGGGCTCGATGGCCACAAGAACGCCGTCACCCTCAGGTTGAACGCCCTGGCCGCCGCGCCCCAACCAACAGCACAGCAAAAGGATTTGTCATGAGCATTGCCAATCTGGCACGCCGCGTGGTGCGGGCCCTCACCCCTTATCAATCCGCCCGCCGCATCGGCGGCAAGGGCCACGTCTGGCTCAACGCCAATGAGGCGCCGCAGGCCTATCCCTTCAGCATCGAGGGGAGCCGCCTCAACCGCTACCCCGAGTGCCAACCGGCCGAGGTGGTGAGCGGCTATGCCGCCTACGCCGGAGTCAACCCGGATCAGGTGCTGGTGAGCCGCGGCGCCGACGAGGCCATCGAGCTGCTTATTCGCACCTTCTGCGAAGCCGGTGAAGATCAGATCCTCATCTGCCCGCCTACCTACGGCATGTACGCCATCAGCGCCGAGACCTGTGGCGTTGGCATCGTCGAGCAGCCTCTGACCGCCAGCCGCCAGCCCGACTGGCCCTCTATCGCCGATCGCCTCGGCGATGTGAAGCTGGTGTTTCTCTGCTCCCCCAACAACCCCACCGGGGATCTGGTGGGTCGCGACGGCCTTATCGCTTTGCTGGAAAAAACCCGGGATCGCGCCATCGTGGTGGTGGACGAAGCCTATATCGAGTTCTGCCCCGAGGCGTCTGTGGTCGACCTGCTGGCCCGCTTCCCCAATCTGGTGGTGACCCGCACCCTCTCCAAGGCCTTTGCCCTGGCGGGGATCCGCTGCGGCTTTACGCTGGCAAGCCCAGAGGTGATCGCCATGCTGGCCAAGGTGATCGCCCCCTATCCCATCCCCGAGCCCATCGCCCAGATCGCGGCGCAGGCCCTCTCCCCCATGGGACTGGAGCTGATGCAGGAGCGAGTGGTGGAGCTCAACAAGCAAAAAGCCGCCTTCAAGGCCGCGCTCGGCGAACTTTCCTGCGTAAAAGAGGTATTCGAGGACAAGGGCAACTTCGTGCTGGTGCGCTTTGTGGATGGCGCCGCCGTCTTTGCTGCCATGAAGGCCGCCGGCATCATACTGCGGGATTTCTCGACCAAACCCGGCCTTGATAACAGCATTCGCGTCACCATCGGCTATCAGGGCGAGATGGATGCCGTGCTGGCGGTACTGCGTGATCTGCCCTCTCCCACTTTGTAAGACAAGGATGTAGCGATGAAGACCCCGTTTTTGTTTATCGACCGCGACGGCACCCTGATTGAAGAGCCGGTGACCGACAAGCAGGTGGATAGCCTCGCCAAGCTGCGCTTCGAGCCCATGGTCATTCCGGTGCTGCGCGAGTTGCAGGCCGCTGGCTACGTGCTGGTGATGGTCACCAACCAGGATGGGCTGGGCACCGCCAGCCTGCCGCTGGAGAACTTCCAGCCACCCCACGACCTGATGATGCACCTGTTTGAATCGCAAGGGGTGAAGTGGGAGCAGGTGGTGATCTGCCCGCACTTCCCGACCGACGGCTGCAGCTGCCGCAAGCCCCACCTCGGGTTGGTGAAGGAGTACCTTGCCTCGGGCCGTATCGACTTTGCCAACTCCTTCGTGATTGGTGATCGCCAGACCGATCTGCAGCTGGCCGACAACATGGGCATTGGCGGTATTCGCTATCACCCGCAGGATCACGACTGGCTCGCCATCCGTGATCAGCTGCTCGCTGTTCTTAGTCCAGATAAGGGCCGCGTAGCCTCGGTGGAGCGCAATACCAAAGAGACTCGCATTCAGGTAGCAGTGGACCTCGACCCTTCTGCCACAAACAAGAGCGGTGGCAACCAGATCGCCACCGGCATCGGCTTCTTTGATCACATGCTGGATCAGATTGCCACCCACGCCGGTTTCCAGCTCAAGCTGAACGTCAGCGGCGATCTGCATATCGACGATCACCACACGGTGGAAGATGTGGGGCTGGCGCTGGGTCAGGCACTGCGTCAGGCCCTTGGCAACAAGCGCGGTATCGGCCGCTTCGGCTTTGTGCTGGCGATGGACGAGGTGCAGGCCGTGATCGATGCGCGCCCGCTGACCGAGCAGGAGGTGAGCACAGCGCTGGACTTGAGCGGTCGCCCCTACTTCGTGTTTGACTGCCCGAGCGGCTTTGGCCGCGACAATGTGGGCGAGATGGCCACCGAGATGGTGCCCCACTTCTTCCGCTCGCTGTCGGACGCTATGGCCATCACATTGCAGATGAAGGTGGGCAGCGGCAATACCCACCATCAGGTGGAGGCGCTGTTCAAAGGCTTTGGCCGCGCCCTGCGTCAGGCAATTCGGGTGGAAGGGAGTGACCTCCCCTCCAGCAAGGGAGTGCTGTGATGGATGTGAGCAAGCAGAAGCTGGTCATCATTGACACTGGCTGCGCCAATCTGGCCTCGGTCAGGATGGCATTCGAACGCCTCGGCGTGACGCCGCTGGTCTCCAGCCAGGCGGCCGATATCGAGCAGGCCGACAAGCTGATCCTGCCCGGCGTCGGCACCGCGGTGGCCGCCATGAAGAACCTCAACGAGCGGGGGCTGGTGCCCCTTATTCGCGCCGCCAAACAGCCGCTGCTGGGCTTTTGCCTCGGCATGCAGATGCTGGCAGAGGCCTCCGAAGAGAGCATGGGCACAGAGGGTTCGCCAGATACGCTTATCGACTGCCTTGGCATAGTACCGGGCAAGATCCGGCTGATGGAAGTCGGTAATCTGCGCCTGCCCCATATGGGCTGGAACCAGATTGAGCATGACGAGACCCATCCTCTGCTCAAGGGGATCCCGAGCGGCAGCTACTTCTACTTCGTTCACTCCTATGCGCTGGAGGTGACCGACGCGACGCTAGCGACCTGTGACTACGGCACGCCTTTTACCGCCATCGTGGGCGGGGTTGGTGAGCGCAGCAACTTCTTTGGCGCCCAATTCCACCCGGAGCGCTCCGGCGCAGCCGGTGCCCGTCTACTGAAGAACTTTTTGGAGCTGTAACAAGGATGATTATCCCAGCCATTGATCTGATTAACGGCCAAGTCGTGAGGCTCTATCAGGGTGACTACGACCAGAAGACCGAATACAGCAGCAGCCCGCAGGCCCGCTTCGATGAATATGTCTCCCAGGGGGCGGTGCAGCTCCATCTGGTAGATCTGGACGGCGCCAAGGATGCCAGGGCACGCCAGCTGCCCCTGCTGACCCAACTGCTGTCGGCCACCGAAGCACCGGTGCAGGTCGGTGGCGGCGTGCGCACGGAGCAGGATGTGGCCGATCTGCTGGCCGCCGGTGCCAGCCGGGTGGTGATTGGCTCGACCGCCGTCAAATCCCCGGAGCTGGTAGCCAGCTGGATGGAAAAATATGGCCCCGAGCAGATCGTGCTAGCGCTGGACGTCAATATCGATGCCCAGGGCAATCGCCATATCGCGGTGGCAGGCTGGCAGGAGAACAGCGGCGTGACCATCGAGGCGCTGATCGAGCGCTTCCTCCCCGCCGGGCTCAAGCATGTGCTCTGCACCGACATCAGCCGTGACGGCACCCTGGCTGGCACCAACGTCGAGCTCTATGGGGATCTCTGCGCCCGCTACCCGAGCGTCGCCTTTCAGGCCTCTGGCGGCATTGGCGGCATCGCGGATATCGAGGCGCTCAAAGGCTCCGGCGTCAAGGGGATCATCCTTGGCCGCGCCCTGCTGGAGGGCAAGTTCTCGGTAGGTGACGCCATCGCCTGCTGGGGGAATGGCAGCCAGGAATAAGCCAGCTGAAGCCGTCGCCATCAGGACGTTGATTGAGAAGAGGCTCCCTGCCAGACCATCCGGCCGGAAGCCTCTCCATCAAGGGGTAGATCGCGCCAAGTCCCTACCCATTGGTAACAATTGACTCTACACTCGAACTCATTGCGACACTGTCACGGAGCGCTTATGTTCACATCTCACTCCGCCACCATCCTGATTGTCGATGATTCTCCCGAGAATCTGATGGTGTTGACCGACCTGCTCTCTCCCACCTATCGGGTGCTGGCCGCTCAGAGCGGAGAGAAGTGCTTGCGCATTGCCAACAGCAAAACCGTGCCCGATCTCATCTTGCTGGATGTGATGATGCCGGGCATGGATGGCTATGACGTCCTCAAACAGTTGCACGCCAACCCGCAGACCAGCACCATTCCCGTGGTGTTGCTGACCGCCCTGGCCGATCCCCGGAGCGAGGAGTTCGGTCTCTCTCTCGGGGCCGCCGACTACATCACCAAACCCATCAAACCGACCATCGTCCAGGCACGGGTACGTACCCAGCTGGATGCCAAGCGGGCCCGTGACGGGCTGCAGGATCAAAATGCCGCGCTGGAAGCGGAAGTGGCCCGCCGGATGACCGAGAATGATCTTATCCAGCAGGTCTCCATTCGGGCGCTGGCTCATCTGGCAGAAATCCGCGACCCCGAGACCGGCAACCACATACTGCGCACCCAGGGCTACGTGCGGCAACTGGCTTGTGCGCTGGCCAGTCACCCCCGCTTTAGCGATACCCTGACGCCTCGTTACATCGATCTGCTGAGTCGCTCGGCCCCTCTGCACGACATCGGCAAGGTGGGGATTCCCGATCACATTCTGCGCAAGCCCGGCAAGTTGACCGCAGAGGAGTGGGACGTCATGCGCACTCACGCCAAACTCGGCAGCGACGCCATCGAGCAGGCAGAACAAGACATAGAGCAACCTCTGGCATTCCTCACCCTGGCCAAGGAGATTGCCCACTGGCACCACGAGAAGTGGGACGGCAGCGGTTACCCCGATGGACTGAAGGAGGATGCCATTCCCCTCTCGGCAAGATTGATGGCGCTGGCTGACGTTTTCGATGCCCTCATCAATGTCCGCGTCTACAAACCCGCCATGCCTTATGAGGAGGCCAGGACCCTGATCCTCTCGGGGAGCGGCCAACATTTCGATCCGGATGTGGTGGCGGCGTTTGACAGCCATTTCGAGCAATTTGTCGCCATCGCCGAGCGCTATCAGGATGACAGTGAGGCGACGCATGGCTAAACAGCCTCCGTTTACCCGCGCCCATGTCCTCAATGTGGTACTCACCTATGCTGCGGTGGCCAGCCTGTGGATCCTGCTCTCTGACAAGGCGGTGGAGTTACTGTTTCGCTCACCGGCCCAGTTTGCCCTGGCCAGCACCCTCAAGGGCTGGCTGTTTATTCTGATTACGGCGTTCATGCTCTATGCCATGCTGCGCCGACGTATCGATCAACCCACGGTGAGCAGCCGCCTCTCCAGACGCCAACTGCGCCCCTTTATCCTGCTCAACAGCTTGATCATGGTACTGACCGGCATGGCCATCGCCCAGAATCTGGGACAGACCCGGGACAAGGAGGTTGCCCTTATCGAGGCTATCGCCGATCTTAAAAGCACACGCATTACCGAATGGCTCGAAAACCGGGAACAAGATGCCCGCCAGCTCATTGAAAACCCGCTTTACACCGGACTGCTTTCCCGCGCTGACAGCCCGGCCGGACGTCAGCAATTGCAGGAACGCCTCATTGAGTTTGTCTCCTTGCGCGGATTTGATGGCGCCACCCTGTTTGGACCGGATCAACAGCGGTTGCTCAGCACTCCGTTAGCCGGTGACATGACCCCTCCTTTGCGCGAGGCGCTCAAGGGACTTGAAGCCGGCAAGATCCTGCGGGTAGGCCCCTATCTCGATGCCCGGTCACAGCCCAGGCTCGACTTTGTCGCACCGTTGCCCGCCGGTACGGGCCCTCT
Source organism: Aeromonas sp. QDB62 (assembly GCF_027705695.1). Classification (NCBI taxonomy): domain Bacteria; kingdom Pseudomonadati; phylum Pseudomonadota; class Gammaproteobacteria; order Aeromonadales; family Aeromonadaceae; genus Aeromonas; species Aeromonas sp. QDB62. The sequence continues at coordinate 75,954 of NZ_JAPDCD010000009.1, forward strand.
CTCCTTCATCGTGCTGCAGACCAACGGCAGCGACTGGATCAACCAGATCCTCAGAAGCTGGCCCATTCCCGACAGCAGCGGTGAAGCCATGCTATTTCGCCAGCACGGCGAACAGGTGCAATATCTCAACGATGTTCGCTACCGGCCCGGCTCGGCGCTCACCCTGCAACTGCCGCTGCAGCAAAAGGAGCTGCTGGCCGCCCAGTTTTTGCGCCAGCATGACAAAACGGGCGGTCCCCGGCTCTTCTTTGGCAAGGACTACCGTGATATCGCGGTATTTGGCACCATCACCGGGGTGGTTGGCACCGACTGGTATCTGCTGGCCAAGATAGACAGATCCGAGCTCAATCAGTCCGCCCTCCGGGAGAGCATCTGGATTGTGTTGACTGGCCTGCTGGTGCTCTTCATCGCCAACACCGGCATCATTTTGTTGCGTCAGCATACACAGCTGCAAATCGCCGAGCAGGTACGCCACTCCCAGGCGGGTCGATTGCAGGCACTGCAACTGCTCTCCGCCATTGCCGACAGTTCGGAAGATGCCATCTTCGCCAAGGATAAGGAGGGCAAATACATCCTGTTCAATCGGGCTGCTTGCCAGTTTGTGGGCAAGTCACCCGAAGAGATCCTGGGACAGGATGACCTGGCCATCTTTCCCCCCGAACAGGCACAGATGCTGATGGAGCTGGGACGCCAGGTGATCGCCAGCAACAAGGTCGAAACGCGGGAAGAGTACCTGACCCTGCCAAGCGGTGACCGGGTATTTCTCGCCACCAAGGGACCACTGCAAGGCAGCGATGGCGAGGTGATCGGCATCTTCGGCATCTCCCGCGACATCACCGACTTCAAGCGCGCCGAAGCCGGATTGCAGGAGCGGGAGGGGCTGTTTCGCGCGCTGGTGGAGCAATCTCTCGCTGGGATCTACATCATTCAGCGGGGAGAGCTTAGCTATATCAATCCGGGCTTTGCCCGTCTGTTTGGCTACCCCTCCACCCACGCCCTGCTCAGGGTGGGGACCCTGCCCGCCCTGATCAGCCCGAAAGACAGCGCCAGAGTGGCGGAACAACTGCAGCACTGCGAGCAGGAGGAGTGCGAGATCCACACCCGCTTCACCGCGCTGCATCACGATCAGCAGAACATAGAGGTAGAGCTCTACGGACGGCATGTGGACTACCGCGGCCAGCCCGCCGTACTCGGCCTGTTGCTGGATGTGACCGAGCGGGAGCAAGTCGAGCAGGCGCTGACCCGACAGGCCATGGAGCTGCGTCAGCAGAACAGCGAACTGGAGCGTTTCAACCGGGTGATGGTGGACAGGGAGCTGGCCATGCTGGCACTCAAACATCAGATCAATGAGTTGTCACGCCAGATCGGACAGCAACCACCCTATCCACAGGCACCACCGCCCCCCGAGGAGTCCCTATGATGCAGTGGCTCGGCGCATGGCAAAAACGAGGGTCTCGGCAACAGTGGGGAGCATGCCTACTGGCTCTGCTGCTGCCACTGTTGATGCTGCAGCTCAGGATCCAGCTGCCCATCGCCTTTGGCGAGCGGCCCCTGCTGGTGCTGTTCATGCTACCCATCATTGTCTGTGCCCTGCTCGGCGGCCTGCTGCCGGGTCTGCTCAGCACCCTGGTGACGGCCCTGATCACCACCTACTACGTGCTGCCGCCGCTGCATCAGCTCGCCATCGGCATGGGACAGGATCTGGTGCAATGGGGGATCCTGATTGCCAACGGTGTCCTCATCAGTCTGCTCAGTGCCGCCATGCACAACTCGCGGGCCAGAGAGATCCAGCGCTGGCAGGAGTTGCTGAGTACCCAGTCCCGCCTGCAGCAGAGTGAAACCCGTTTCCAGGCGACCTTCGAGCAAGCCGCAGTGGGCATCGCCCTCGTCTCTCCCGATGGCAAGTGGCTGCGGGTCAACCAGCGTTTGTGCGACATGGTGGGCTATCAGGCCGACGAGTTGATGAACATGACGTTTCAGCAGGTCACTCATCCGGACGATCTGTTCATCGACCAGTCCTATGTGGCCCAGATGCTGGCGGGGAAACGCCCCCACTACACCCTGGAGAAGCGCTACCTGCGCAAGGGCGGCGAGGTACTCTGGGTCACCCTGACAGTGGCGCTGGTCAGGGATCTCAACGGCGAGCCAGACTATTTCATCTCCATCATCGAGGATAATCAGCAGAGCAAGGAGACCGAAGAGGCCCTGCGCCGCAACGAGGTGATCTTGCGTGAATCCCAGCACCTGGCCAAGATAGGCAACTGGCGCTGGCACATTGCCGACGATACCCATTTCTGGTCGCAGGAGATCTACCGCATCTATGGCCGAGATCCCGCGCTGCCGCCAGCCATCTATCCGGAAGTGAAAAAGTATTTCAGTCAGGAAGGATGGCGCGCTATTTCCCAGGCCGTAGAACGCTGCCTGCAAGACGGTCAGCCCTACGAGTGCGACGCCGAGGTGCTCCACGAGCACGAAGGATCTGTCTGGATCATTGCCCGGGGAGCGGCGCTGCGCAACAGTGACGGCACCATCGTCGAGCTGTATGGCACCGTGCAGGACATCACCGAGCGCAAGCTGGCCGAGCAGCAGTTGCTGCATAATCAGCAACTGGCGCTCGATACCCAGCGCCGTGCCCGTCTGGCGGCGCTGAATCTGATGGATGATGCCATCAGCGCCCGTATCAAGGCCGAAAGTACCAGCGCCGCCCTGCGGGAAAGCGAACAGCGGCTGCTGATGGCGCAGGAAGGGGCCCATGCAGGTATCTGGGAGTGGGAGATCCCGAGCGGCAGGATCTTCTTCTCGGCCGAATGCGCCCGTCTCTATGGCCGCAGCGTGGAACAACTCGGCCATTTCAATGACTGGCAAGCCTGTCTGCATCCCGATGATCAACCCCGCATCGCCGCGCTGTTGGCCCAACTGCCCCAACCGCCCCGCCCGCTGGATCTCGAATTTCGTATTTTGCTGCCAGATGGCAGCGTACGCTGGATCAGCAGCAAGGGCAGCGTCTATCGGGATGCACAACAGCAACCGCTACGCCTGCTGGGCATACACCTAGACATCACCGAGCGCAAACAGGCCGAGCAACAGTTGCGCCAGCTCTCGCTGGCGCTGGAGCAGAGCCCTGACGGCGTTTTTATCACCGATATCGACTCTCGCATCGAGTATGTCAATGCCGCCTTCCTTGCCGCCAGCGGCTATCAGAAGAGCGAAGTGATAGGCCAGACCCCCTCTCTGCTGCGATCGGGGCTCACCCCGCAGGCGACCTATGTGGCCCTGTGGGATGCCATCAAGCATGGTCAGCGCTGGCACGGTGAGTTTATCAACCGACGCAAGGACGGCTCCCACTATCAGGTGCTGGCCACCGTCTCCCCCATCCGTCAGGAGAACGGCGAGATCAGCCACTTTGTCACCGTGCAGGCCGACATCACGGAGAAAAAACAGCTCGGCGAGGAGCTGGATCAATACCGCTACCATCTGGAAGAGATGGTCAATGAGCGCACCTTGCAGCTGGCGCAGGCTCACCAACGCGCGGAGAGTGCCAACCGCGCCAAGAGTGCCTTCCTTGCCAACATGAGTCACGAAATTCGCACCCCCATGAATGCCATCCTGGGTCTCACCTACCTGCTCAAGCGAGATACCCCCGACGGCACCCAGCATGAACGGCTGGAAAAAATCGACAACGCCGCCCAACACCTGCTCAGCATCATCAATGACATCCTGGATCTCTCCAAGATAGACGCGGGCAAACTGGCGCTGGAGCTGGACGATTTCTCCCTCACAGCCATGCTGGACAACGTCAGTGCCCTGATGAGCGAGCAGGCCAGAGCCAAGGGGCTCACCATCATCATCGACATCGGTGACACCCCCGCCTGGGTTCATGGCGATATCACCCGACTGCGCCAGGCACTGCTCAACTATGCCGCCAACGCCATCAAGTTTACCGAGCAGGGGTCAATCACCCTGCGAGTGCGGGTACAGCAACCGCTGCCAAGCGGCTATCTGCTGCGCTTTGAAGTGGAGGATACCGGCATCGGTATCAGCAAGGAGCAACGGAAAAAGCTGTTTCAGGCCTTCGAGCAGGCCGATGTCTCCACCACCCGCAAATACGGCGGTACCGGACTCGGGCTCGCCATTACCAGTCGGCTAGCCGCCCTGATGGGGGGCGAGGTGGGTGTCAGCAGCACACCGGGCAAGGGCAGCCTCTTCTGGTTTACTGCCCGGCTGTCCCCGGGGCGCGGTGAGCCACAACAACCCGCCCCCCTTGAGCAGACGGTGCAACAGACGATCTATTTTGCCAACCATGCGAGGGTGTTGCTGGTGGAGGACAACGCCATCAACCGCGAGGTGGTTCTGGAGCTGCTCAACAACAGCGGGCTGGTGATTGAAACCGCAGTCAATGGTCAGGAAGCACTGGAACGTGTCAGCCAGCACCCTTTCGATCTCATCCTGATGGACATCCAGATGCCGCTGATGGATGGCTACAGTGCCACCCGTGCCATCCGGGCCCTGCTAGGCTGGGACAAGGTGCCTATTCTGGCACTCACCGCCAGCGCCTATGAAGAAGATCGCAAGGCGTGCGAGGCGGCAGGCATGAATGACTTTATCGCCAAGCCCGTGACCCCGGCCAAACTGTTCGAGGCGCTGCGGCTCTGGTTGCCCGCGGCCGCCTCACCCCTTCAAGAGACTCGACAAGCGGCCAGCGACCCCCTGCTGCCCCCGCTCGTCAGGCTGCAGAGCTTGCCGGGGATGGATCTCGCCGCCGGACTCGCCAGCCTGCAGGGCAATCAGCCGAAATACCTCGCCTTGTTGCGCCATTTCACGCTGGAACACAGCCAGGATATGGCGCAATTGACCCGGTTGCTGCAAGCACAGGATCAACAGGCTGCCCGCCGACTGGTGCACACATTGCGCGGCGTTGCCGGTACCCTGGGGCTGACGACGCTGGCCGACCTTGCTTTGCAGCTCGAACATGCCCTTGCCCGGTCTCCCGACACCCGGGGTGAGCTGATGGCGCAGATCTCTTCGCTACTAGCCCAACTGACCCGGCAACTGGGGGATGTAGAAACCGAACCTGCCAAGGCCGCCTCTCCGGCCAGTCACCATCAGCAGCAACAGTGGTTGCGCCAGATGGAAGGACTGCTGCTGCAAAGCGACACGGCCGTTATCCCCCTGTTCGAACAGCATGCCGACAGCCTGCTGGTAAGCCTGGGCCCCAAAGGCCCCTTGCTGGCAAGGCAACTGCGAGGCTTCGACTTCGATGCGGCCCTGCTGACCCTGCGCGCCCTCCACGGCGACGATGTGACGGCCAAGGTGACCAGTGGCCGCCCATCCGGGACGACAAAGAGGGATAAAGGGTTGAATCACTGAATAAAGTCATGCATATAGTGGTGGTTCCCCCGGCAAGCACGCACCTCAAACCGCGTCTTTTTCCACAACGGATCCCGCTGTGAAAGCATGTCATTGGCGTTACCCGCCTGACCTGGAAGTCAGTCGGCAAACATGATGTTTTAACCGTGCGTTACATGGAGCAACGAGCATGTTGTCAAAGCGTATTATCCCCTGTCTCGACGTCAAAGATGGCGTGGTGGTCAAGGGAGTGCAATTTCGAAATCATGAGGTGATGGGCGGCATTGTCGAGCTGGCGCGCCGCTACGCCGAGGAGGGGGCTGACGAGCTGGTGTTCTATGACATCACCGCCTCCAGCGACGAGCGGGTGGTAGACAAGAGCTGGGTAAGCCGGGTGGCGGAGGTGATCGATATTCCCTTCTGCGTCGCCGGTGGCATCAAAAGCGTGGAGGATGCCCGCCAGATCCTCGAATTTGGTGCCGACAAGGTCTCCATCAACTCCCCGGCGCTGGCCGATCCGACCCTCATCAGCCGGTTGGCCGAGCGCTTTGGCGTGCAGTGTGTGGTAGTGGGGATCGACTCCTACTTCGATGCCGAAACGGGCCACTATCAGGTCAAACAGTTTACCGGTGACGAGAGCCGCACCCGCACCACCGCCTGGCACACCCTCGACTGGGTGCAGGAGGTGCAAAAACGCGGCGCGGGCGAAATCGTGCTGAACGTGATGAATCAGGACGGCATGCGCCAGGGTTATGATCTCGAGCAGCTCAAACTGGTGCGCAGCGTCTGCAAGGTGCCGCTGATTGCCTCCGGCGGCGCCGGTGCCATGGAGCACTTTCGCGATGCCTTTACCCTCGCCGATGTGGACGGAGCGCTGGCCGCCTCGGTGTTCCACAAGGGCCTTATCCCCATTCCCGAATTGAAACGCTGGCTGAAAAATGAAGGAGTCGCCATCCGTGAATAATCAAGAGATTGCAAACCAGATCCCGCTCGTGGAGCGGCTCGACTGGGCTAAGTGCAAATGCGCCATGATCCCCCGCCCTGAGTGCCGGTCTGATAATAGAGGAGCCGATTCCCGTGCATAATTCCAGCTCATTAATTAAACAGCTCGACTGGGCTAAGTGCGACGGCATGATCCCCGCCATCGTCCAGCACGCCGCCAGCGGCGAGGTGCTGATGCAGGGCTTTATGACCCGCGAGGCGCTGGAAAAGACCCTGGCTACCGGTCAGGTCACCTTCTTTAGCCGCAGCAAACAGCGGCTCTGGACCAAGGGTGAAAGCTCGGGCAATGTGCTCAAACTCGTGGCCATCAGCACCGACTGCGATCAGGACTCCCTGCTGATCGCCGCCAACCCCGTCGGCCCCACCTGCCACAAGGGGACAACCTCCTGCTTCCATGGTCACCCGGTGCCGCCCCTCGGTTTTCTGGCTGAACTGGAGCAGGTGCTGGCCGCCCGCAAAGGGGCCGATCCGGCCACCAGCTACACCGCCAGCCTCTACGGTAAAGGCACCAAGCGCATCGCCCAGAAGGTCGGTGAAGAAGGTGTCGAGGTAGCGCTGGCCGCCATGGCCAAGGATCGGGAGGAGCTCATTAACGAATCCGCCGATCTGCTCTACCACCTGACCGTGCTGCTGCAAAACGAAGGACTGGGATTACAGGATGTGGTGCAGCGACTTTATGAGCGGCATAATAAATAAACTGATAATAAAGCCGGGATTTCCCGGTTTTATTTAGTCAAGATGTACAGCCAGCTCGACTAAGTTCTTATAGGTTGTTAAACGTCGTTCCAATAGTGATAATTCTTTTTCTACCAAAAGAGAACTCTCTTTCACAGTTAAATCCCGCCTTCTTTTGGAGTACTCTCTCGCTAACGAATTAAATTGATAAGAATACCCACTATCAGAATTCGGATGAACAATGCTATTGTAAGACATAATTAATAGCTCCCTTAAAGATATTAAATGCTCGGCATCTCTGAATGGATTAATATATCGTTCATTATCAGACACATCAATGTAGTAACCTATAGCACTCCTAGCCTTTATAAAACACTGAAAGTATTGTTCTCCATACTCATTTGTAAGTGCATTAAACCCTTTCAGCTTAGGATGATTATCTGTCGTAGGCATTTTGCCATCCGCTACAGCACGATAATCTTCATTGTTTTTCTCGCATAGAGAGAACAGATAGACAAGAAAAATCAGATTTAGTGTGCAACCTTCGTAATTAACGATGGAAGCGATCGTTCTATCAAGCACTTGTTCTGTTTTTCTTAAACTCAATAAAAAATGATCACAGACAGCTGTCAATATATTTACCAATACTTGGCTATCCGTTATCTCTGGCCATACATTAACATGTTCAAGCTGCAATTTTTTATCTGATATTGCCTGCTGAATGAACTCTCGCCGAGAGATACTGCCTAACGTAAATCGTCTATGGAAAAATCGCCCAAGATAGCTTTCTGCATCGAAACCTTCGCCATAAATGACCTTGATGGCATGCTGTAACTGCTCAGTATCTGTTGCCAGTACAAATACTACACCCTGAATATCAAAGATATGCTTGATGGTCTCCAGCATCTCTACCGCATAAGAGGGGCGACAGCGATCCAGTTCATCAATCAAAATAAAAGCAGGATAATCCAGCTTTCCTTTACCTAAAACAACAGCGCCTGCCACCCATTGCAGTATCTCTTGTTTAAGATACTGAATAGATTCATAACGCTCCTTCTGATTGCTACATAACGCATCGACCAGCTGATTGGCATCCTCCCCTTCCAGAGAAAAATCCTCATCCTCCAAACCTGCTTTTTTGATTGCCGCTTTCAGCACCAGTTTGCCACCGACCTTAAATAATCCCAGTAGCCGCTGACGCATTCCTTCTGGAATCGGGTTTTCTTTTCCCGCAATCATTTTTAACTGGTCGATAATCGACGAAATAACCGTCAATAAGGGATCATCAGAAAAGTCCTGCTGCCAGGCATCGATATAGACGGTGGGATAGTGCGCTTTCAGCTCCATATACCAGCGCTTGATAAACCAGGTTTTTCCCGCCCCCCACTCGGCATTGAGGTTAAGCACATAGTTGCGCTGCTTGCCTTCGGCGGCAAGGTAGTTGGTCAGAAATTCGGCATAGCGGGCGCGATCCAGCCGATCACCGGCCAACTCCTCCACCACACCGTCAATGGCCCCCGGCCCGTCCCACTGAACTGCGTCATCCCATTTAAACGGTGCCACTGCCATCTCCTACCTCCCCATGTTGCGTTGCAAGGGATGATATCAGGGACACAGTGAAAACAGTTTGATTAAAGACCTGTTTGTTGCCCTTTGTGCCACTCGGGCTGGTGCATTTGAGTGCCGGTCAACTTCTCTGCTGATGGCCCACGATGCCGGGCCGATATAAGGGGAAGGGAGATCAGAATAGCCACGGACTCAGCTGATTTCTTTTGACCTCACCAGCGATGACAACCGTGTGACATGGCGCAGAAGCTGCGGAAATAATCGCGAAATATGTGAGGATCAGTGCTTAATTTAAAGCAGTTGATACAGATTGGCCCCGTATACAACCGACCCGGAACAATGACCAAGGATGGCCAGCCCCATGAAGGATGAACCCTTCTCTACCCGATTGCAGCATGAGCTGGATCACCTCAGGTCCGTCTTTAACGAGATGGGCGCTTACCTCTTTACCAAGGATCTGGATGGCCGTTACACCTATGCCAATCAGGCGGTGCTGGATCTCTTTGGCTGTACTCTCGATGAGCTGCAAGGCCAGGATGACACGTCTTTTTTTTCCTTTGAGGAATCCAACGCTATTCAGCAAAACGATCGACAGGTGCTGGATCAGCAGATCGCCATCGCCCGGGAAGAGGTCAACTATCTCAAACCCACAGGTGAGAAACGAGTCTACTGGACCGTAAAGAAGCCCATGTATGACAGGGATGGCACGCTGATCGGCCTGTGCGGCATCTCCACCGATATCACCGAGCACAAGCTGATCGAGACGCGTTTGGCAGAACAGCACAAGTTGCTGGAGATAGTCCTCGCCAACGTCGATGCCCATATCTATATGAAGGACAGCCTGCACCACTTTCTCTACGTCAATCAGAAAGTGTGTGGCCTGCTCGGTCTGCCTGCCGAGCAGATCATCAACCGGCGCGATGACGAGGTGATCCCGGCGGCCAGCGCGTGCCAACTGTGGCGGTTGGACAACCGGGTCTTCGAAACCGGTGAGCTGCAAGCCGGGGAAGAGACGCTGACCGATAGCGAGGGCAATCAGCACTACTACTGGTCGGTCAAGGTGCCCTTTTTGCTGGCCGATGGCACCCCGACCCTGATCGGCATCTCCTCTGACATTACCGAACTGCACCAGCTCAAGGAGCAACTCCACCAGCAGTCGGTGCGCGATGGCCTTACCGGCCTCTACAACCGCCGTTTCTTCTTCGAGATGTGCGAGAAGAACCTCAGCCTGAACATCCGCCACCACCTCAGCTCGGTGCTGATGGTGCTGGATGTGGATCAGTTCAAGTGCATCAATGATCGCTACGGTCACCCGCTAGGGGATCAGGCGCTGGTCCATCTGGGCAAGGTGATGCTGTCGGTGCTGCGCAGCGAGGATGTGCTGGCCCGGATCGGCGGCGACGAATTTGCCATCTTGCTGCCCAACACCACGCTGTCGGCGGCAACCTGTCTGGCCGAACGGTTGCGCCAGCAAGTGATGCAAAGTCCGCTCCCCCTGCCAAATGGCGATGTGCTCATCATGACCATCAGCGCCGGTCTGGTGGAAAATAGCGAGGGGGAGCTGATGGAGAGCCTCTACGCCCGCGCCGATCAGCTGCTCTATCAGGCCAAGCAGACTGGCCGCAATTGCGTTGCCTGCAAGGCAGGCTAGCCAAACGACGGGAGGGCCTGCGACCCTCCATTCTCCTGCTGTTCTCCCTCACATCGATGGGCCCCGCTGGCGCTGTCACGGAGCTTGTTGAGCGCTATCCCAGCTGTTTGCGCAGCACAAACTTTTGCACCTTGCCGGTAGAGGTTTTCGGCAAGGGGGTGAAGATGATGCGCTTGGGGGCCTTGAAGTGGGCCATCTGCTCGCGGCAAAAGGCTATCAGCTCCGCCTGGGTGGTTTCTCGCCCCTCTTTCAGTTTCACGAAGGCGCAGGGCACCTCTCCCCATGTCTCATCGGGCATGGCGATCACCGCCGCTTCGTCAACATCGGGATGGCGATAGAGCACATCTTCCACCTCCAGACTGGAGATATTCTCGCCACCGGAGATGATGATGTCCTTGGATCTGTCCTTGATCTCCACATAGCCATCCGGGTGCCACACCGCCAGATCACCGCTGCGAAACCACCCCTCCGCCATCGCCTCGGCGCTGGCCGCGGGATTTTTCAGATAGCCCTTCATCACCACATTGCCGCGCAGCACGATTTCGCCCATGGATTTGCCATCTTTGGCCACCGATTCGCCGCTGACCGGATGAACCACCCGCATCTCCCCCTGCAGAGGGGATGCGACGCCCTGCCGTGCCTTGAGACGCGACAGCGTTGTTGCATCCTGTCCTTGCCAGCTTCTTTGCGGTTCGCACAACACGCAGGGGCCATAGGTTTCGGTCAGGCCATAGACGTGGGTCACGGCGATCCCCATCGCCTCCATGCCGGCAATCACGGTGGCGGGCGGCGCAGCGCCGGCAGTCATCACCTTGATGGGGTGATCCAGCCCCTGCTTGAGCGCCGGATCGGCATTGTTGAGCATATTGAGCACGATGGGCGCCGCGCAAAAGTGGCTCACCTTGTGCTCGTGCAGCGCGTCATAAATAGCGGCCGCCTGCACATGGCGCAGGCAGACACTCACCCCAGCGGTGGCCGCCAGCGTCCAGGGGAAGCACCAGCCGTTGCAGTGAAACATCGGCAGCGTCCAGAGATAGACGGGGTGTTTGGGCAGCTCCCAGGAGAGCACATTGTTGATGGCGTTGAGGTGGGCACCGCGATGGTGATAGACCACCCCCTTGGGATTGCCGGTGGTGCCGGAGGTGTAGTTAAGGGAGATAGCCTGCCACTCATCCTCTGGTAACCAGCCGGGCTCATCGCCGTTACCAGTGGCCATAAAGGCCTCATAGGTCAGTTCGCTGACAAGCGCCCCTTCCCGGTAGAGGGGATCGTCGATGGCGATGACCAACGGTTGGCTCTCCAGCAGATCCAGCGCCTTGCGCACCACAGGGCCAAACTCCCTGTCCACCAGCACCACCTTGCTCTGGGCATGCTGGAAGATAAAGGCCATCGACTCGGCATCGAGCCGGGTATTGATGGTGTTGAGCATGGCGCCGCTCATCGGCACCCCGAAGTGCGCTTCAAACATCGCCGGAATATTGGGCGCAACGATGGAGACGGTATCCCCCTCCCCGATGCCGCTAAGCCGCAGGGCCGAGGCAAGCTGACGGCAACGGCGGGCGGTCTCGCCCCAGCTCTGGCGCAGCGAACCGTGGATCAGCGCCGGATAGTCGGAATAGACCCGCTCCACCCGCCCCAAAAAGCTGATGGGGGTCAGGGCCTCGAAATTGGCGGCGGTTTTGGCAAGGTCACGCTCATAGATATTCTGCACTGTCATCAGGTTCCTTCCTCACGGGTGGCACACAACGGGCTGTTTCGGGATCATTCAGAGATCAACAAGCGACATGGGCATCCTGCCCGTCGCTGGTCTCTTATGGGGATGACAGCCTAACAGTGAGCCTGTGGCGGCAGGTATTAGCAAAACGTCTTAGAGGGGGGGTAGCCTCCCGTCAAACGGGCCCCCCGCTCTTCGTTGCAAACAAATATTTCATTACGGGAAAGCGTGCCATTTTTTTCACAGGCTGTTTTTGGCGAATAGCGAAAACTGACGACACCTGATTATTATTGAATCAAAAACGTCTTATCTGATATTTCATTCATCTCGAAGCACACTATTTTCATGATTTTTATTTAAGGCCAGTTACGTAGGTCGTGAACTGAAATAATTATTGCATAATGCTGTTCATTTAATACCAGCTGTCAAACTTGTGACAAATATATTCTGTGAGCCATCCCATAAAGCGAGCACTGCGCCATGTTCATCCCACCGCGCACGGGTTACGGTTACAGCGTGAAACAATCTACCGGATGTTCAATATCAGGCCAGATTTCTCGCCAATCACTACGCAATCCACAGTGAATTTGCGTATTCGAGATATATGACGCAGAAACCCTATCGACCCGATATTCCGCCGAGCCCAAACCTGCTTTATCAAGGAGCATTTTATGTGTGCCGTGCCGAATACCAAGCCACGCAGACAATTCCCCACTGCGTTTACTATTCTGTTTCTTATTATGTTGCTGGCCATCGCGCTGACCTGGATAATTCCGGCGGGCGCCTATGCCAAACTCTCTTATAATCCGGCCAGTGAAAGCCTGATGGTCAATAGCCCACAGGGTGACATTAGCCGCATACCCGCCACTCAGGACGCGTTGGCAAAACTCAATATCAATATTGCGGTGGAACAATTTACCAACGGAACCATCCGCAAACCCATCGCCATTCCCGGCACCTATGCCCGGTTGGAGCAGGCACCCAAGGGGCTCGGTGACGTGGCGGTCAGCATGGTCAAGGGCACCATCGAGGGGGCGGATATTATCGTCTTCATTCTGGTGCTGGGGGGGCTGATCGGCGTCATCAACAAGACCGGTGCCTTCAGTGCAGGGCTGGTCGCCCTCTCACACAAGACCCGGGGCAACGAGTTCCTGTTTGTGGCGCTGGTCTGCTTGGTGATGGCGCTGGGAGGCACCACCTGCGGACTGGAGGAAGAGGCGGTCGCCTTCTACCCCATACTAGTGCCCATCTTTCTGGCGCTCGGCTATGACTCCATCGTCTGCGTAGGGGCCATCTTCCTCGCCGCCTCCATGGGCACCACCTTCTCCACCATCAACCCCTTCTCGGTGGTGATCGCCTCCAACGCCGCCGGCATTCCCTTTACCGAGGGACTGATCTTTCGCGCCGTTGGCTGTCTGGTGGGCACCCTGGTGGTGATCGGTTATCTCTACTGGTATTGCAAGAAGATCAAGGCCAACCCGGCCTTCTCCTACACCTATGAGGACAGAGGGAGCTTTCGCGCCCGTTTTCTCAAAGAGGGCTCTATGGACGAAGGGGTGCCCTTCACCCTGCGCCGCAAGATCATTCTGACCCTGTTTATCCTCGCCTTCCCGCTGATGGTGTGGGGCGTCTCCATGGCGGGTTGGTGGTTCCCGCAGATGGCGGCCTCCTTCCTGACCATCGCCATCATCATCATTTTTATCTCGGGTCTCAAAGAGAAAGAGGCGGTCGAGGCCTTCACTCAGGGGGCGTCGGAGCTGGTGGCGGTCTCGCTTATCATCGGGCTGGCACGGGGGGTCAATCTGGTGCTGGATCAGGGGATGATCTCGGACACCATTCTGGCATACGCCTCCGATCTGGTCTCCGGCATGCACGGCGCCGTGTTCGCGGTGGCACAGATGTTGGTGTTCACCCTCTTGGGGCTGGTGGTGCCCTCCTCGTCGGGGCTGGCGGTGCTCTCCATGCCCATCATGGCGCCGCTGGCGGATACCGTGATGATCCCGCGCTATATCGTGGTGTCGGCCTACAACTGGGGGCAATACGCCATGCTGTTCCTGGCCCCCACCGGACTGGTGCTGGTCACTCTGCAGATGCTCGGCATCCAGTTCAACAAGTGGGTCAAGTTCGTGCTGCCCATGGTGGGCTTTGTGTTGGGATTTGGCGCCCTGATGCTGGTAGCGCAAGTGATGATGGCCTGATAGGCCAGCTGACGCGGTAATACATGAGTGACAACACCCCGTGCCTGGCGCGGGGTGTTTTTATTCAGCTTTAGTGGCGTACCCGCCCCTGCTGGCGGAAGCAGTAGAGTTTGAGGCTGATGTCAGCGATATCGGCGGGAAGCTCCTCTCCCTGCTCAGCTAGGGGCCGGTAGAGGGATGAGAGCAGACGTTCGGCCTGCTGCGCCGTGATGATGTTGGCCTGGATGGCCGGGGTGATCCAGCTGGGTAACATTGACATATCTCCCCCTCGTTGATCCGGTGACCTCGGGTGAACATCTTCATATCAGGTCTTACGCGGCTGTCTGCCAACCCGTTCACCCTTGCCTGCCACTTAATCAAAGCAAAATGCTTGCCGTAATCTCTTATCGGCATCTGCTCAAGGGGGCTATAGCCATTTATCAACCAGTTGGCGCCGATCCCGGACCACTGATATCCGCTTTCATGGCAAATGCCTGACCAACAGTCGTCAGCATTTTGCCGCTCTTGCCTTCTGCCCGCGAATGTCATTGCAAAATGCGACTCGAATTGCTCCTTGTTGCACTAACAGAGCCCGCCACGCGCCGGAAACTGGTCACTTTCAGCGCATTGTCGCCAAAGCCAGACACTTTTTCTGGGTGGCTATTTTTTGACCTTGCCAGCAGTTGTCGCAGAGCCGCCCCCCTCGCCTTGTCCGGCCAACCGGTTATGACAAGATGGCACCAGATTGGAACAGCCCGTATGGGTATGCAGGAGAACCATAAAATGAACAGATCCATGATGGCCGGTATCGGTATTGGCATCGCCTCGGCCCTGGCGCTCTCGGCGGCAGCCAGTGGCTCCCTCTTTACGCCACAGCCCACCTTTGCCGAGGTGATCGCCAGCAAGCCGATCACCGAGACCATCAAGACCCCCAGACAGGAGTGTCGCAATGTCACCGTGACTCACCGCAAGCCGGTACAGGATGAGCACAAGATCCTCGGCACCGTGGTCGGCGCGGCGCTGGGTGGCGTGGTCGGCCACCAGTTTGGCGGCGGCAGCGGCAAGAAGGTGGCCACCGCAGCCGGAGCGGTTGCGGGGGGTTATGCCGGTAATCAGGTGCAGGGCAATATGCAGGCGGGGGATACCTACACCACCACCGAGCAGCGCTGCAAAACTGTGCAGGATAGCAGCGTCAACACCATCGGTTATGACGTGACCTATCGCCTCGCAGGTCAAGAGGGAGTGATCCGCATGAAGCAAGCCCCCGGCGCCACCATTCCGGTCAAGGATGGCAAACTGGTGATCGACCAGCCAAAAGTGTGATGTCTCCTGGCGCCAGTCAGCAGCAGGCCCGCCTCTTTCGAGGTGGGCCTGTGGTTTTTGGGGCGGCTTGATTTCCTTTTTTCAAACAACGGCGCGCACCACTCACGGTCACGGCCCCCGAACTATCACTCCTTGCAGCACTTTTTCACCGCCCGCACCACGTTCTGATAACCGGTGCAGCGGCAGAGGTTGCCTGAAAGCCCGCGGCGGATCTCCGCATCGGTCAAGGGGCGGCGCTCGGTCTTGTCGAGCAGGGCCGCGCTCGCCATCACGAGGCCAGGGGTGCAAAAACCGCACTGCACCGCCCCCTCGTCGATAAAGGCCTGCTGCACGTCGGAGAGCTCATTGCCTTTGCGCTCCCCCTCCACGGTGCGAATGGATTTGCCATCGGCCCAGACCGCCAGATAGAGGCAGCTGTCGATGGCGGTGCCATTCACCCGCACGGTACAGGCGCCACACTCGCCGACACTGCACCCCTCTTTCACGCTGATAAGCCCCTGCTGACGCAGGAAATGAAGCAGCGACATGGTGGGCGACACCGCATAGGAGTAGGGTTTGCCGTTGATTTCGCACTGGATCTCTACGGCGGGACAGGTTTGCGGTTGCATCATAGGATCTTGCCTCCGGCACGTTCGACTGCGCAGGCGACCACCCGCTGCGCCAGGGTTTTGATAAGGTGCAGGCGAAACTCCTTCTCTGCCCGCCAGGAGGAACGCGGCGCCACATCGGCCACCACCGCCTCGGCAATCGCTGCCAGTGTAGCGCGAGTCAGCGGTTGCCCCTCGGCCGCGGCTTCCGCGTGAGGGGTGCGCACCGGAGTCGGAGCCGCCACGCCATAGGCCAGCCGCAGACTCTTGAAGTGGCCATCCTCAATCTGGCAGTAGGCGGCGCAGCCGATGGTGGCGATATCCATGGCACCCCGCATGGCGTATTTGAAGTAGTGGGATCCCACATGGGGGTGTGAGTCCGGGGCAAAGTGAAACGCCACCAGGATCTCCGCCGGTTGCAGCGCCACCTTGCCGGGGCCGGTGTGAAAACCGGCGATGGGGATGCGGCGTGTGCCGTCTGGCCCGGCAATTTCCAGCTCGGCTTCCAGCGCAACCGTCGGCGCCGCCGAGTCGGCACTGGTGGCACCGTTGCAGATATTGCCGCCATAGGTGGCGACGTTGCGGATCTGCGGCCCGGCGATGGTGGCGGCCGCCTCGGCCAGCATCGGCAGGCGGCGCTGCACCAGCTCGTTTTCGATGATCTCGGTAAAGGTGGTGCCGGAGCCGATACGGATCGACCCATCAGGCAACTCGCTTACCCCTTTAAGCTCGGGCAAGTCGTGAATATCGACGATATGGCGGTAGGCGGCGTTGAGGTGATGAAGCTGGATCATCACATCGGTGCCACCGGCCAGCAGGCGCGCCTCGGGGTCGGCCTGACGCAGGGCGACCGCCTCGGCCACGCTGTGCGCCTTGTAGTAACGGGCAATATCAAACATGGTGTTGCTCCTCCCCTGAGCCCTCGCCAATCAAACCCGCCGCGACAAACTCCCGAAACAGGGTTTTGGGGGTGATGGGCAGCTCGTTGATGGCCACCCCGGTCGCCATGCGAATGGCGTTACGGATAGCGGGGCCCGGCGAGATAATGGGCGGTTCCCCCAGTGATTTGTGGCCATAGACCGACTGGGGCTCATAGGTCTGCACGAAGTCGCATTCGAGTTCGGGCAAGTCCAGCATGGTGGGGAACTTGTAGTCGAGCAGGTTGGGGTTACGTACCACGCCGGTCTTGGCGTCGATGATCATCTCCTCAAACAGCGACCAGCCGATCCCCATCCCCATGCCACCGTGCACCTGCCCCTCTGCCAGCTGCGGATTGAGGATCTTGCCGGCATCGTGCAGGTTAATGATGCGATTGATGGTCACCTTGCAGAGATCGATATCGACGCTGAGATCGACAAAGGTACAGCCGAAACTCGGCGGGTTGGTGGTGGTCTTGTGGGAGACCTCGGCGGTGATCTGGCCGCCGATGGTGAGGTGGTAATAGGCGTTGACCGACACCTCGGCCACGCTGATCAGCACCTTGTCCGGCGCACCGGCCAGCACCACATAACCATCGATCAGGGTCAGGGATCCCACATCCTGATGGCAGAGCTGGGCTGCAAGCGACAAAATGCGGGCCCGCAGTTGCAGCGCCGCCTGATGGATAGCGGGGGCCGCCACATAGCTCTGGCGCGAGGCGAACGAGCCCGGATCGTAGGCGGTGATGTCGGTATCCTGAGTCGAGATGACCCGGATCTGCTCAAACGGGATCCCCAGAGTCTGGGCCGCCATCTGGGCAAAGACGGTATCCGACCCCTGCCCTATCTCGGTGGCGCCGATCTGCAGATTGACGGTGCCATCCTGGTTGAGCAGCATACGGGCACCGGCAATTTCGACCCCCACCGGATAGGTATTGGAACCGTAGCTAAAGCACGCTACCCCGATGCCACGCCGCACCCGGCTCGCCGGATCCTGCCCCAAGCACTCGGCCTTGAGCCGATCCCACTCGAACATCTCGCGACCACGCAGCAGGCAGTCTGGCAGCCCCGCGCTGTAGATGGTCTTCTGGTTGACCTGATTGACATCTCCTTCTCGCGCCACGTTGGCGATCCGCACATCGAGCGGGTCTAACCCCAACTCGGCGCAGGCATCATCCAGCATGCACTCGAGGGCAAAAATCACCTGCGGCGCGCCGTAACCGCGCATGGCACCGGCAGTGGGCAGGTTGCTGTAGAAAGTCTTGGCGTCATAGCCGAAGGCGCTGCGCGGATAGAGGTAACTGATCTTGTTGCCACCAGCACTGGCGATGGAGTGGCCGTGAGAGGCATAGCCGCCGGTGTTGGAGAGTACATCGAGCTGATAGCCCTTGAGGGTGCCGTCGCGGTTGAGGCCCATCTTGCCGTCGATGGCAAAGCCGTGACGGGTGCGGGAGGCGAAGAAGCACTCCTCCCGGCTCAGGGTCACCTTGACCGGTACGCCGCCGAGCTTGTAGCTCAAAAACGCCGCCATCGGCTCTTCCAGCACATCCTGCTTGTTGCCAAAACCGCCGCCCATATAGGGCTTGATCACCCGCACGCTGGACCAGGGCAGGCCGAGGGACTTGGCCACCCGGCTGCGCACTATCTGGGGGATCTGGGTACTGCTGACGACGATGATGTGGTCCGGCTGATCCATGTAGGCGTAGCAGGTCACCGTCTCCAGATGGCAATGCTGCACCACTGGCGTCCGATAGTGTGCCTGAAACTGCAGATCTGCCGCCGCAATGGCCTGCTCCGGATCATTGGCACGAAGCTGGCTTTGGCGCAGCAGATTGCCGCTCGGGTGGATGGGATAGGCACCGTCGGCCAGCGCGCTTTGGGCATCCGTCATCACCGGCAGCGGCTCGTAGGTCACCTTGACCAACGCGGCAGCCTTCTCGGCAACCAGCGGATCGCGCGCCACAACTATGGCGACCCCATCACCAAAGTGACGTACATGGTCGGTGAGCAGGCGGCGGTCTTTCACATCCCGCTTGGCCTCATCGAGGGACCAGGCGTGGCCGGCGGTGCGAAAACAGGTGGCGGGCACATCTTCATGAGTAAACACGGCTTCGACCCCGTGCAGGGCCAGCGCCTCGGTCGCATCGATGGCGAGCACCTTGCCGTGGGCGATATTGCTTCGCACATACTTGGCGTGGCGCATCCCGAGCATGATGTTGTCATCGGTATAGCGGGCGCTGCCGGTCACCTTGGCCTCGGCATCCACCCGCTTGAGCGGTAATCCTATGGACATATGCAAGTCCTTTTTTCGAAGGGAAAAATCTGGAACCGGCATAAAAAACAGCAAGATATGCGCCTGTTTCCCACCATCGTCAGGACAATGGGGAGAAGTGTGAAGGGGATCCCATCTAACCCGCTTTTGTTGGCCCATTGCGAGTGACCAAGCACTGCTCCTGAACACATGGGGCGCATCGGCGGTGAAAAAAGCGGCATGGCGAGGACAACAAGGGCGAGAGCCTATCAATCTGGTAGGGGGATTTATCAAAATGGTACCGCGATGACACCACCCAACTGCGGAGACTACCGAGGCGTGATAGCACGCGTGGGCGGGCTGAGCGCCGCAGACATAAGCAGATATAAAAAACGCAGGCATAAAAATGGGGCCGCCAGTGCGACCCCAAACGGGAGGGTTATCCCTAAATAGCCCACCCCCCAGCATAAAAGAGCACCAGCGCCAGGGCGATGACCACGGTGCCGACGTTGAGCTTGTGCCACTCCTTCGAGCAGATGCGGCCGATCACCAGCGAGCTGAAGCCCAGCATGATGCCGGTGACGATGTTGCAGGTAAGCACGATAAAGACCGCACACACCAGCCCGGACATGGCGCCGACAAAGTCATCGAAATCGAGCTTGGTGACATTGCTCAGCATCAAGAGCCCCACATACATCAGGGCTGGCGCGGTGGCATAGGCCGGCACCAGATAGGAGAGCGGCGAGAGGAACAGCATCAGCAGGAACAGGCCGCCGACCACGGTCGCGGTCAGGCCGGTTTTGCCCCCCGCCGCCGTGCCTGCTGCCGATTCGATATAGACGGCAGCCGGGGCCGCCCCCACCAGACTGGAGAAGATGCTGCTGACCGAGTCGGCACTGAGCGCCTTGCCGCTGTTGATGATGTGACCATCTTTATCGAGCAGGTTGGCCTGCCCCGCTACCGCCCGGATGGTGCCGGTGGCATCAAATACCGCCGTCATCACCAGCGCCAGCACGCTCGGCAACACCAGCGGCGAGAGGGCCCCCATGATATCCAGACTGAAGATCAGGGACTGACCTTGCGCGTCCGAGAGGCTCGGCAGGGCGAATAGCCCCTGATACTTCACCGCCGGATCGAAAATGAGACCAAAGATGGAGATGGCGATGATCACCAGCAGGATCCCCCCCGGTACTTTCAGCTTCTCCAGCCCGAAGATCACCGCCAGGCCGATCAGGGACATGATGACCGGCATGGAGGTAAAGGCCCCCAGCGCCACCGGCAGCCCCTCCAGCGGGTTCTTGATCACCAGCCCCACCCCGTTGGCGGCGATGAGCAGCAGGAAGAGACCAATCCCGATACCGGTGCCGTGGGCAATCCCCATCGGCAGGTTGTCGAGGATCCAGCTACGCACCCCGGTCACCGAGATGGCGGTAAAGAGCACCCCCATCAGGAAGACGGCGCCCAGCGCCACCGGGATCGGGATCTGCTGCCCCAGCACCAGACTGAAGGCGGTAAACGCAGTCAGCGAGATGGCGCAACCGATGGCCATCGGCAACTTGGCCCAGAGCCCCATCAAGAGCGAACCGAAACCCGCCACCAGGCAGGTGGCGACAAACACGGCGCCGGGGGGAAAGCCTGCCTTGCCGAGCATGCTCGGCACCACGATCACCGAGTAGACCATGGCGAGGAAGGTGGTGAGACCCGCCAGTACCTCCTGTCTGATATTGCTGCCCCGCTCGCTGATCATAAAGTAGCGATCAAGTGCCGTGAGCGGCTGTTGCTGCGATGCGCTCTGGCTGGCGTCACTATTCGCCTGCCCTTCCACGCTGTTAATCCTGCTGTTTGCTTGGGTCATACCCAACTCCTTCACACGCGCCTGAATGTTCCATGACGAAATGGCGGCAGGATCTGCGGATCTGTCGATGCCAGCCTGTGCAGTGACAGCCTGAAGCGACAGAGAGACCAGGAGAGGCAGCTTTGACTCAAACGTTTGCCTTGCTGGTCAAAAAACCGGGCCATTTCACCTTCTGTTGCGGGGAGATCCCCTGTCGTGCCGCGGAACCGGCGCCCCCGTTGGAGTACGCCAGCCTCCGTATTCTGCGGGGCTGCGCCGAGGCAGCACCCTCTATTCCCTACCCCCGTTCGTGTACCAGTTGGCCATCCACATAGGTGCGGTAGATGGACCTGTCATCCCCCAGGGTCAGCAACACAAAGAGCTTGTCCCGCAGGGTGGTGGAGTTGTCATAACGCAGCTGCTGCAACGGGGTGGCGACCGGGTCGAGCACCACGAAATCCGCCTCCTTGCCCACCGCAAAGCTGCCGATCTTCTCGTCAAGCCCGAGCGAATGGGCCCCGCCCAGCGTGGCCAGATAGAAGGCCTGATAGGCCGAGAGCCGCTCGCCCTGCAGTTGCATCACCTTGTAGGCCTCGTTGAGGGTCTGCAGCATGTTGAAGGTGGTGCCCGCGCCGATGTCGGTGCCCATCCCCACCTTCACCTGCTTGCGCCACGCCTTGTGCAGCTTGAACAGCCCACTGCCGAGATAAAGATTGGAGGTGGGGCAGAAGGCGATGGTGGAGCCGGTCTCTTTCAGGCAATCCCACTCCTGCTCTTCCAGATGGACGCAGTGGGCAAACACGCAGTTGTGGCCGGTCAGCCCGTGCTGGTGATAGACATCGAGATAACCCTTATGCGCCGGAAAGAGGGATTTCACCCAGGCGATCTCGTCCTTGTTTTCACACAGATGGGTGTGCAGATAGGTGGTGGGAAACTCTTCGCGCAGTCGCCGCGCCATCGCCAGCTGCTCGGGTGTCGAGGTGGGTGCAAATCGTGGTGTGATGGCATAGAGCAGGCGACCGTTGCCGTGCCAGCGCTCGATAAGCGCCTTGCTCTGCACATAACTGCTCTCGGCGGTATCGAGCAGATAGTCGGGCGCATTGCGATCCATCATCACCTTGCCGGCGATCATCCGCATATTGATGCGGCTCGCCGCCTCGAACAGGGCATCCACCGACTCGGGGTGGACGGTGCCGAACACCAGCGCCGTGGTGGTGCCGTTGCGCAGCAGCTGCTTGATAAAGAAGGTGGACATCTCGCGGGCATATTCGAGGTCGTTGTAGCGCCGCTCGGCCGGGAAGGTGTGGCGGTTGAGCCACTCCAGCAGTTGCTCGCCATAGGCCCCCACCATCTCGCTTTGGGGATAGTGAATGTGGGTATCGACAAAACCCGGCACTATCATCTTGCCGCGGTAATCGCGCACCCGCACCTCGGCCGGAATGCGATCCTTGCCCTCCTCCCACTGACCGAACCAGTCGATGCAGCCGTTGCGAATGATCAGCAGGCCATCCTCGATAAGACGGGCATTGGCCTCAATCTCCTCGGGCTGATCCACCACCCGGGTGATATCGAAGAAGCTGCCACGCACCGCTTTGACAGAGTTGTCGTTTTTCATAACCGTTTCCCTGTTTTTCTTGTTCTGTTGACGTTTTTTGTCGGTTTAACCGTCAGATCCGTTCCACTTGTGGCACCACCGCTTGCCCGGGCACTGGCTCTGGTGAATCCTCACCCTTCCTGCCCCCTGGCTGACCCGCACTGCGGGCGGTAAAGATCACATCCGGTTTGTCGCTCAGCTGGATCACCTCCACTGCCTCGGCATCCTTGATAGCCGCCTTGCGCTTGCGGCTTTGCGGCAACACCAGATTCATGATGATGGCGGTGATGCCGCCAGCGCAGATGGGGTTCTCCACCAGCATGTAGATACCCGCCGGCAACACCTTGAAGACGTTCGGGTCGTAGGAGACGCCGAGCCCCAACCCCAGCGAGGTGGCAACAATCAGGGTCTCGCGCCGATCGAAGCCGTGACTGATGATGATGCGACCACCGGCGATGGCGATCATGGAGAACATGATGACCATGGCCCCACCCATCACCGGCGACGGTATGGTGGTGAAGAAGCGCCCTACTACAGGGAAGAGCCCCAGCAGCACCAGCATGACGGCAATAAACTTGCCCACATGACGGGATGCCACCCCGGTCATCTGGATCACCCCGTTGTTCTGGGCAAAGGTGGTCAGAGGCAGGGAGCCGAGTGCCGAGGCGATCACCGATACCAGACCGTCGGCCAGCACGCCGCCGGAGAGGCGTTTTTGAAACTCGGGGCCCTGGATCTCCCGCCGGGAGACCATGGCGGTAGCGGTAATGTCACCCACTGCCTCCAGCACGCTCAGCAGATAGATGGTGCCCGCCAGCAGAAAGGCGTGAAAATCGAAGGAGAAACCGTACTTGAACGGAATTGGCACAGTGATAAGCGGCAGGTTCTCAAGGGCAGAGAAATCCACCATGCCGAGCATCAGGGCCACCGCATAGCCCACCATCAGACCGATAGCGATCCCGCTCATGCGAAGCAAGGGGCTTCGGCTGCAGTTGAAGGCGACGATGACGCAGAGCACCAGCAGCCCCAGCCCGATGTTCTCGTATTTGCCAAAGGTGCCGCTGCTCATGGCGGAGAAGCCGCCGCCAAAGTCGATGATCCCCACCTTGATAAGGCTCAGACCAATCATCAGCACTACTACCCCGCTCACGGTCGGGGTGATCACCCGCTTGAGATAGGGCAATACAAAGGAGGAGCCCATCACCAGAAAGGCGCCGACAAAGGAGACCCCGAGCAGGGTCGAGACAATCAGCTCCTCGTGGATACCATCTTTCTTCATGGCGCCGCCGAGCGCGATCATCACGGTCACGAAGGAGAAGTTGACCGACTGGATGGAGAGCAGCCCCGAACCGATGGGGCCATAACGATTCACCTGCAGCCAGGTGCCGATACCGGAGGCGATCATCGCCATGGAGACCAGATAGGCGGTGGTCTCGGTGGAGAGGCCCAGCGCGCCGCCGACAATCAACGCCGGGGTCACCATGGGAACAAAAATCGCCAGCAGATGGGTCACTGCGCCCATCAGGGTTTGATAAAACGGGGGTTTGTCTTCCAGCTCGTAAATAAGATCAGAGTGCTTGCGTGTTGTTTTAGACATCGTGTTTGTCCCATCACACAGAATGGAGGCGGAGTACTCATTCCGCCGTCAGGCGCTGGGGGCGAGCGTTCACCCGCCCCTCACCTTTTCTTTTGTTATGCCGACACTTTTGGCTCCAGCTTGCCCAGTTCGCGCAGGATCTGCTCCGGCGTGAAGTGCCACTTGCGCAGCCAGACACCGCAGGCGTCGTGGATGGCGGTGGCGATGGCGGGCGCCGCACCGTTCACCCCGATCTCCGAGATGGACTTGGCGCCGTAGGGGCCGACCTTGTCATCACTCGGTACCAGGAAGGCCCGGAAATCGCGCGGAATGTCGCCAATCTTGGGCGCGCCATAGCTCTTGAGATCCCGGGTCAGCGGGATGCCCTTGCTGTCGTAGCAGATCTCCTCGCTCATGGTGTGGCCGATGGCCCGCATGGTCGCCCCGTAGATCTGGCCGAGGGCCAGTTCCGGGTTGATGGGAGTACCGCAGTCGAGCAGGGCGTAGAACTTGTCGAGACGGATCTCGCCAGTTCTGACGTTGACCGCCACCTCGGCGAAGTTGGCCCCATACGGGAAGGCAAGCTCCGAGGTGATGTAGCTGGCGGTGCCCACCAGAATACCGAAGCCGGTGCCGGTCTCCGCCTTGTGGGCCAGCTTGGCGAGGGTCACTTCCCCCTGCTTGCCGCGCACGATACCCGGGTGAACCAGTTCCACATCCTCAACCGGCTCGCCCAGCATGGCGGCGCCGTGGAACAGGATCTTCGCCTTGAGGTTCTCGGCCGCCATCTTGGCTGCGTTGCCGGAGAAGCAGGTACCGGACGAGGCGTAGGCCCCCTTGTCGAACAGGGCGTGGTCGGTGTCGCCAGAGATCACATGCACATCGCTGAGCGGGCAACCGAGCACCTCGGCGGTCAGTTTGGCCACCACGGTATCGAGGCCGGTGCCGATATCGGCGCCACCGGAGTGGACGATAAAGGTGCCGTCCGATTCCAGCTTGACCATGCAGTTAGCCTGATCGATGTCCGGGATCCCCGATTTTTGCATGATGATGGCGACACCACGGCCGATGCGCCAATCCCCGTCAGCGGGTTTGGGGCTATCCCAGGCAATCAACTCGCGACCCTGCTTGAGGATGGGTTCGAGGGCACAGCTGGCGGCGTGGGGCACAGAAGTCGGCATCTTGCCCTCACCGATGGCACCCAACACCTTGAGGATATCCCCTTCGTGCACCCTGTTGTGCTCCACCATGTCGAGCTGATCGATGCCGAGTCGCTCGGCCAGTTCGGCAATCGCCATGGTCAGCGCGAAGTTGCCCTTGGGCGCGCCGTAACCCTGATAGGCGCCGGTCGGGCAGATGTTGCTGTAGTAGGTGTTGACGGTAAAGCGCACGTTGTCGCACGGATAGAGCGGCAAAGAGAGCGCCGGGCCGTTACTCGGCACCGTCAGGGAGTGGTTACCGTAAGGGCCGGTATTGGCGCGGAAATCCATCTCGATGGCGGTGATGGTGCCATCTTTCTTGGCCCCCACTTTCACCTTCACCTTGGCCACGTGGCGGGAGGTGTTGCTGATGAACTCCTCTTCACGGGTATAGCGGAAGGTGACGGGGCGGCCGGTGACCTTGGTCGCCCAGGCGCACACCTCTTCCAGCAGGATATCCTGCTTGGAGCCAAAGCCGCCCCCTACCCGCTCCTTGATCACGTGCACCTGATGTTGCTTGAGGCCGACGATACGTGCCACCTGACGGCGCACGTGCCACGGCACCTGGGTGGAGGCGTGAATAACCAGACGATCCCCATCCATGTAGGTGAAGCAGATGTGCGGCTCGGTCGGGCACTGCTGGGCCTGGGTCGATTCGTAGGTGCGCTCGACAATTTCGTCCGCCTCGGCAAAGCCTTTTGCCACATCACCGATCTGGCCATGGACGCTGGCGGCCAGGTTCTCGTGCGGGCGAGAGCCGATGGGGAAGTTGATGATCATGTGCTCGTCGCCACGGCGTACCGAGCAGGCGTTCTGCTGCTCGAGATCCGCAGGGGCACCAGCCATGTAGATGATGGGTTCGTCGTGGACCAGCGGTGCATTGGGGGCCATCGCTTCATCGATGTTCATAACCGCAGGCAGCACCTGATACTCGACATCGATGAGTTTCAGGGCCGCCAGCGCGACCGCTTCGCTCTCGGCCACCACGGCGGCGACACGATCACCGACGTGGCGCACCTTGCGGCTGAACATGCGGCGATCGAGCGGTGACGGCTCGGGGGCACTCTGGCCACCCGGGGTGTAAAACACATCCGGGCAGTTGAGATAAGTAATGACATGCACCACACCCGGCAGCGCCTCGGCGCGGCTCACATCGAGTTTGGTGATCACCGCATGGGGATGGGGGCTGCGCAGCATCTTGATGATCAGCGCATCGTCGGTAACCCGATCCTCCACGTAGCAGGGCTTGGCCTGCACCATCTTGGCGGCGTCCACTTTCGGGCAGCTCTTTCCGATATGGCGCAGGTCGTCGCGAAACTCCGGGGCGATCTGGCACAGATAATCCGGGTCCTTCATCCGTGAGCAGGCAAGCTCGATGGCCTGATAGAACTGCTGGTAACCGCCATCGCGGTGAAACAGGCCAGAGAGGGCGTCGTCGATTTGATCACGGCTGGGCTCGGGATGACGATCAAGCAGGTCGGTGACAATCAGCGCCGCGGCCGGATCGTTGTAGCCGGACTGCACCACCCCCACGTCCACCATCGCCTGCTGCACCAGACTGAGCTGGTTCCAGCTGCCCAGCGACTCGGCGGTGCGCACCTGCGCGCCCTCCAGCTGGGCGGCGATCAGCAGGGAGGCGTTGATCACCTTGCCGTTGAAGAGAATGGCGTCGGAGCCAGCAAAACCGAAGCCGTCGTCACTGTTGCGCACCGAGTGCATCCGGCACTGATTGAACAGCACCCGCTGGGCATTGTCACCGGCCTTGCAGATGACGGTACGCAGGGCACCGTTCAGGGTAAAGTTGAGTTCCATCATGCTTGCACCTCCTGCTGCTGGCAGTCCACCAGCAGATCCGCCACTACCACGCCGGTGATATACCGCTTGTAACTCACGCTGCCCGCCAGATCCTCGCGGGGCGAAATCAGCTCGCTCACGGCGGCCTCCAGCGCGGCATCGTGCAGATCGCGGCGCTCCAGATCCCGCAGACGCATCGGCTGCGGGGTGACGCCAGCGACGGCCACCCGCATCTCGCCAATGCTGTCGAGGGCCACGGCGGCGGTCATCACCGCCAGCCCGTCAGCGTTGCGGCTGATGCGGCGAATGGCGCAGCGCAGTTCAGGCTCCGGCAGCACAATCCCCAGCACCAGGGCATTGCGCTGATCCGCCAGATAGGCGTCGATGGGTTGCAGCAGGTTGTTCTCCAGCACGACCACCGCTTCGAGCACCAGCAGCACCGGCAGCAAGGGGGAGTCCTGCTGTTGGCAGGCAAGTTCGCCGCCGATGGTGGCCTGATTGCGCAGATGGCGGGAGTAGACAAACCCCAGCGCCTCGCACAGGGCGGCCGGGGTACGGGGATCCTCTTTCAGGGTCTGCAGGGTAACGGTTGCGCCGATATGGAGCTGGCCGTGCTGCTGCTCAATCTGGTCAAGCCCCAGCTTCTCCAGCGAGATGGCGACCTTCTTGTCGGTGCGGGTCGGAGCGGCGTTAAGCTTGCTGCCGCCCCCCATGTAGACGGCGTCGTTGCCGAAGCTGGCCTTGAGTTCCAAAGCCTGACCCAGTTGTTCGGGTCGGAAGAATTGCTCAATCATGTGTCGTCCTTACTCTTGCTGCCCGCCGCCGAGGGTGATCCACAGGGCGGGCAATCCGGTCCAAAACTGTGGAAGGTGGCCTTAGGCCAGCTGATCCATCCGTTGCCACAGGCGGCTAGCCACCTTGCTGGCCTGCTCATAAAGGGGCGAGACATCGAACGGGAACTCGCGATCCTGATAGACCATGCGCCCCTCCACCATCACGCTGTTGACGCTGGCAGA
This sequence comes from Aeromonas sp. QDB62, assembly GCF_027705695.1. NCBI lineage: Bacteria > Pseudomonadati > Pseudomonadota > Gammaproteobacteria > Aeromonadales > Aeromonadaceae > Aeromonas > Aeromonas sp. QDB62. The sequence goes on from NZ_JAPDCD010000009.1 coordinate 104,176, forward strand.
GCCCATGCCAAAGGCGAGATGGCCACCGAGGTTGCGTGGCGCCAGCGGGGTCGGCGCGTCGTAGTCGCAGATGGTGAGGTCGGCCTTGTAGCCGGGCTCCAGGCGGCCAAATTTGGCGCCAAAGTTGCGATCCAGCAGGGTGTTGCCGTTCCACAGGAACCGCGCAAAGCTGTCGGGCCACAGCGCGCCGCCGGCATCTTTGTGCTTGAAGTAGGCAAACTTGAGCTCTTCGAGCATGTCGGAGCCGATGCCATCGGTGCCGAGCGCCAGATTGCGATACTCCGGCAGGTGCATGTTGTAGCCCACGTGGTTGTTCATGTTGGAGCGGGCGTTGTGCACCAGAAAGGCATCGCGGCTGTTAAGCAGCTCGATGTCGGACGGGCTCAGGTAGATGCCGTGGGCCACCAAGGATTTGCTGTCGATCAGGCCAAACTCGTCCAGCCGGGCAATCGGCTCCTTGCCATAGTGGTGGTGGCCGTGAGCCATGTCGTAGCGGTCTTCCGCCACATGGATATGCAGACCACGACCGGTGACCTGCAGCGCTTCGCGCAGCATGGCCAGCCCTTCGTCGGGCACGGTGAAGGGAGCGTGAGCGCCGATGTGGGCCTCCACCAGATAGGGTTCGTTCCCCTTGGCCTTGGCCGCATCGATCTGTTGGGCGAACAGGATGTTCTCCTCCACCCCGGCCTGCAGCTCGGCGAGGCCGCCGTTGCGATCCGTGGTCTCGAAGCAGGTCATGCCGCGCAGACCCGCCTCCATAAACCCTTTGCGCAGCACGTTGAGGGAGCCCTTGATGAAGTTGGGCGAGGCGTGGTGGTCGATCACCGCGCTGCAGCCACTCTTGATCGCCTCCAGCGAGCAGATGAGACCGCTGTAGTAGAGAGACTCCTCATCGAGCGCCCGATCGAGCCGCCACCAGAGGTTTTTCAGGGTAGAAATGAAGTCCGGGCAGGGGGCGATGTTGGCCATGATCCCCCGCGACAGGCCGGAGTAGAAGTGGTTGTGGGCACAGACGATGCCCGGCATCACCAGCTTGCCGCCCATCTCCCGATAGTTGGCCTCCGGGTAGAGGGCCCGCAGATTGGGCCCCACCGCTTTGATAAGGGTGCCCTCGATGGCGATATCCACCCCTTCCAGTACCCGGGTCGGCTCCAGCTGGACGGCGGTGACGTTTTTCAGAATAAACATGGTTTGCTCCTTCGCTTATTCGTTATTCGCTCAGGCCTCGACGGCCCCCAGCAGGTAGTGGTGATGGGCGTGGACATGGCTGATGATCCGGCACATGTCTGCGAGCACCTCGGGGGCATCCTTGATCCGGCTCTGGGCATCGATAGTGAGACGGTAGGTCTCGCCACCCTGACGCACCCGCAGCTCACCACCATCCGCCAGATAGAAACCGGGGTTGCGGCTGTTGTCGAAGTCCTCGGGCAGGCTGAAGATGGTGACCTTGTCCTGATAGGGCTTGCCCTGCCACGGGCAGAACTGGGCGCAGTTGCCGCACTCGTTGCAGTAGGCATCCAGGTGCAATGTCTGGAACTGGTCCTTGAAGCCAGGCACCGCGATGGCGACGTTGGCCCGGTTGGGGCAGACATCCACGCACTTGCTGCAGAGGTAGTTGCACTCGAGGCAGCGGTGCGCCTCTTGCGCCACGAAGGCCTCCCGCTCGCTCTTGTCGACCATGGTGACGGCGATGCTTCCCTTGCGACGGTAGATCTCGTCCTTGCCCGACGGCTGGATTGATACCTCGGCCTGACTGCCAGCGATATGCTCGCGGGCCAGTACCAGATCTGCGGCGCGGCGGGCACCACCGATGGCACCGACGATGGAGGATGGGCCACTCTGCACGTCACCGATCAGGAAGACGTTGCGACGGCTGGTTTCGCCAGTCTGGCTATCCACCTCGGGCCAGCCATCGCTGCCAAGGGGAATGCCCATCGCTTTCAATACTTCGCAGTCAGGCTGTTCGCCGATGGCGGTGATCAAGGCATCCATCTGCATCACTTCGGTCTGTTCGGTGGGCACCGGACGGCGGCGGCCCTGCTCGTCAGGATCCCCCAGCGCCATCATCCGCACGGTGAGCTTGCCATCTTTGTCAAAGCGCTCCGGATTGGTGAGGAAGCAGAAACGTACCCCATCCTCCACCGCTTCCAGGTACTCCTCGCGATAGGCGGGCATCTCTTTTTCGCTGCGACGGTAGATCACGGTCACATCGCGGACACCCGGCACCTTGAGGGCGGCACGGGCGCAATCCATGGCGGTGTTGCCGGCACCGATCACCGCCACATGGCGACCCAGCGGCAGCGGCTTGCCCTGATTGAAACTGCGCAGGAAGTTGAAGGATTTGTAAATCCGCTCGTGACCCCCATCGAGGCGCATGCCGCCATTCTTGTCGGCACCGATGCCAACGAAAACATAGGTAAAGCCATGGGCGTGCAGCTTGTCGACGGTGAGCGCCGGATCGCAACCAAACTCGAACTTGACCCCGTGAGCTGCGACAAAGTCGATGTCGTGCTGGATCAGTTCAGCCGGGATGCGGAACTCGGGGATGATGTGTTTGACCACGCCACCGGCATCGGCTTCGCGCTCGAACACGGTGACCGGGTGACCGGCACGGGCCAGGAAGTAACCGGCTGAGAGACCGGCCGGGCCTGCACCTATTACCGCAACCGGGTGCTTGTCACCGCTGCCTGCCGGCTTGTGCCAGCGCGCCTTGTATCCTTCCCAGCCGCGCTCCAGCGCTACTTTTTTCAGTTCACGGATATTGAGCGGGCTGTCGTAATCGAGACGAGTGCAGTTGTACTGGCACTGGTGATCACAGATATGGCCGGTGATGGCGGGCAAGGCGTTGCGCTGATAAATCAGCTCAAGGGCTGCCACATATTCCCCCTCGCCCATCAGGCGAATGTACTCGGGGATATCCTGATGCACAGCGCAGGCGGTGACGCAGGGCGCCACGTAGCAGTCGGTCATCGGCAGACCGCCGCCCACTTCGATACGATCGTCGGACTTCCACTCCTTCTGGGTGTAATCCATGGTGAGGGCCTTGGCGGCAAGCGCTTCCAGCTTGGCCACATCCACCTGACTCATGCCCCAGCTGCCCGACGCATCTATCTCTTTGAGGCACTCGATCTGGCGCAGGTAGCCACCCGGTTTCAGCAGGTCGGTGGCCATGGTGATGGGACGAATACCGGTCTCGAAGATCTCCGCGATGTTGAACTTGCTGGCACCACCGGAGTAGGAGATGGGCAGCTTGCCATCGAAGGCGCGTGACAGCACGGCCGCCACGTTGATGGAGAGCGGGAACAGTGCGCGACCGGACATATACATTTCATCGCCGGGCAGAGCCCCCTTGCGGTTGATAGTCCCGAGGGTGTTGGTCAGCTTGACCCCGAAGGTGAGCCCCTTCTCGGCCCCCAGCGCCATCAATCGGGTCAGCATCGCCTTGGCCTGATCCAGCTTGAGGTCGTGATCGAACGACTCTTCGCTCAGACCAATGTAATCAAAGCCACAGGTGTCGAGGATCTCGCGCACCCGCGGGTAGCCCAGCAGGGTCGGATTCAGTTTGACGAAGGTGTTGAGCCCCTTCTCTTCCAGCATGTAGCGGCAGATGGCCTCAATCTCGTTGGGCGGGCAGCCGTGCATGGTAGAGAGGGTGACGCCGTGAACCAGATTGGCCGGGATGCGCTCCACCAGCTGTTGCAGGCGATCGCGGCGGGCACCCAGTCCCAGCTCGGCGATAAACTGCTCATCGGCCACCAGCTCGCGCAGCACTTGCTGGTACTCGGCAAACTTCGGACTGGTGCTGGCATCCTTCAAACTGTGGATGAACTGCTGCATCGGCGGCTGTTTGATGCCGTCGAGGTTGTAACCCACGCTCATGTTGAAGATGAAGGACTTGGCCTCTCCGTCGAGGCGCGGGTCGAACACCTCTTCCAGCAGGTAGAGGGCAAACCAGGCTTTCAGATACTCGTCGAACGCCTTGGGCAGGGTGAACTCGGTAGACCACTCGGTGTTGAAGCACTCATCCTCGGCGTCGATACAGGGCTTTGCCAGTTCGAGACGGTCCAGGATCTGCACCGTCTTGAGCTCGATAAAGCGCCCGCCGGTCAGCCAGGAGGTGACGATATTCTGGGCCAGCTGGGTATGGGGGCCAGCCGCCGGACCGATGGGGGTTTCGCAGGTTTCACCGAACACCTTGATCTTGCGCTCGTCCTGCTTGCGATAGAATTGCGCGGCGGGAATACCGAAAATGCTCTGACTCTCTTTATATTCCGCGAAAATACGGGTCAGAAGGTTCTTGAACGGAACGGGTCGCATAATATCGCCCATGGCAATCTCCTTGCAGCTGTTCTGCCCATTGGCAGCATGAATAAATGGGGTATCCCGCACGGGCATTACCCCTTGGCAAGGAGAGGAGCAACTATCAGGCCACACCAGCTACAAAACTATTTTTTAGGGTGAAAGCGTGAGACAGCTCCAATTAATGAGGATATTTTGCGATGCCACCATTATGGGTATTGCGAGTAGTTATCAATCACTCTGAAACTTACTGAATGAGCTGATTAAAAAGAACTCGCACTATCAGATTAAGTGCGAGAAATATCACTTTGATACGCCATTTATCTCCCCGTTATCTTTTTAAAACAGGGTTATTTCGCGCGCTCGGTCTCATTTTCCAGCGCACCGCCCAGCAGCGCCTGATAGCGCTCCGGGGTATCCACATCAAACAGGATGGCGGGGCTGTCGACTGGCACCATACGGTGGGGATGCCCTTGCAACCAGCGCCGTACCGACGGCTGCACCGGGGCCGCTGCCAGCTCGCGGGCAAGGGATTTGGGCAGCAACACCGGATGGCCCGCCTCCCCCTGCCAGGTGGGAAAGAGTGCCTCACAGCCCCGTGCCAGCCAGAGCTGTTGATAGACCTCGCGCGGGATACAGGGGAGATCCCCGTGGCTGATAAAGAGGTAGTCAGCATCACTGGCCGCCAGGGCAGAGCGGATCGAACTGCCCAGCCCCTGCCGATAGTCGGGATTGTGGACGACAACAATATCCGGCCGCTCAAGGTAGCGTTCTTGAAGCTCCTCGCCACGATGGCCCACCACCAGAATAACCCGCTGACAAAAGGCCAGGGCATTTTTGAGACTTGCATCAAGCATTGTCCCCTGGCAATAAGGTAGCATCATTTTCCAGGTACCCATTCGGGAAGATAAACCCGCCGCCGTTATTATACAGTCACACTGCACTTGTTCCTGGCAACGTTGTTTTCCACTCTCTTCGATATTTATTTTGGTCGTCATTATGTCGCACCCACACGCTGTTGCTGTCGCATTTCCAGATATAGATCCGCTATTAAACCCGCTCACCCAAAATATTGATAGCCATACTACCTTAATTAGCCTCTGCGGGGCCGGTGGAAAAACCAGCACCCTGTTCTGGCTGGCGGAATATTTTTATAAACAGGGTAAAAGGGTGCTAATTACCACCACCACCCGGATGTTTCTGCCTGCCCCGTCACACTATCGGGAATTGATCCTGGAAGCCGATCCCGTCCGCCAACTGACCCGCTGTCAGCAACTGCCCGATGAGCCGACTCTGGTCGCCCTGTTCAGCCATATCGATCAGGCCAGCGGCAAGGTGGCGGGCCCCACACCCCAGCAGATTGATCTCATCAAGGGGCAGCAGCGCTTCGATCTCATCCTGGTCGAATCGGATGGCGCCAATCACAAGTTATTGAAAGTGCCCGCTTTGCACGAACCTTGCATTCCCCAAAGCAGTGATTGGGTGATCGCCCTGACGGGCGGCGCCATGGTGGGAGCCAAGGCCGACCCGCAGCAGATCCACCGCTGGGCCGAATTCCAGGCCCTGTGCGGGATAGAGGCCGGTGACCCGCTCGACTGGGCACTGTTTCACAAGCTGCTCTCCCACCCTCAGGGGGTGTTCAAGGGCACCCCGGCCAGGGCGCGCCGGATCTGGTTTATCAATGGCGATTATCAAAATGAGCCGTCATGGCTACCGCCATTGATAAACCTGCTGGCCCGGCACCCCGAGCTCCACGCCATCTGGCAGGGAGCGGTACGGGAGCCACAGCCCATTCGCCACGCACTCGGCTACTTCGCTCAGGATGAGGCACAGCCGCCTCGCCCATGATGATTTAAGGATAAGAAGAGGTACCTTATGAATCTTTTTTCACACGCAGCCCGACTGGAACAGGAGAACACTCCGTTTGCCATTGCCCAGATCATCGAGAGCCGTGGCTCCACGCCCCGCCATCAGGCCCAGATGCTGGTGATGGCCGATGGCCAGATCCTCGGCACCATCGGCGGCGGCATGATTGAACGGCTGGTGATCGAAGAGGCGGTGGCGGCCATTGGTGAGCGCAAACCCCGCATCTTCCATGGCCGGATGGCCCGCAACGGCGAACATGCGGTGGGGTCGGATTGTGGCGGCGCCATGTCAGTCTATATCGATGTCTACGGCCTGCGCCCCCGTCTGGTACTGATCGGCGCCGGTCACGTCAACCGGGCGCTGGCCCATGCCGCCGCGCCGCTGGGTTTTGATATCCATGTGGGCGACTGCTTTGAAGGGAGCCTCAACCCCGATCACTTCCCCGCCAGCACCCATCTCAAACAAGCCGATACCATCAGCGCGGTGATCGAGGCGCTGGCCATCGAGCCCGCCAACTTCGTCATCATCGCCACCAACCATCAGGACAAGGAGGCGCTGGAACGGCTGATAAACCGTCCCCTTGCCTATCTGGGGCTGCTCGCCAGCAAGCGCAAGGTACAGACCTTCACCCAGACCCTGCGCCAGCAAGGGGTGAGTCAGGAGCAACTGCAGCGTTTGCACGCCCCCATCGGCTACAACATCGGTGCCGAGACGCCCGAGGAGATCGCCATCAGCATCCTCGCCGAGTTGCTGCAAGTGAAAAACGGCAAGGCAGGCGGCCTGATGCAGGATGATGTGCGCCTCAAGCGGGATCAACTGGTGGTGATGCGCGGCTCCGGCGATATCGCCACCGGCGTCGCGCTGCGGCTGCACAATGCGGGCTTCAAGGTGGTGATGCTGGATCTCGACAAACCCACGGTGATCCGCCACACCGTCGCCTTCGCCCAAGGGATGTTTGACGGAGAAACCAGTGTCGAGGGCGTGCGCGCCAAGCGGGTCGAGAGCGTCGAGCAGGCGTTCGAGCAGCTGGATCGGGGCATCATTCCGCTGCTGGTTGACCCCGACTGCGCCACCCTCGCCGAGCTCAAACCGCGCTATCTGGTGGATGCCATTTTGGCCAAGCAGAACCTCGGTACCCACAAGGAGATGGCCCCCATTACGGTGGCCCTGGGCCCGGGTTTTGAGGCGGGACGCGACTGCGATGCGGTGATCGAAACCAACCGCGGCCACCATCTGGGGCGGGTCATCTATCAGGGCCCCGCCCAGCCCAATACCGGCATTCCCGGGGTGATCGAGGGGCACTCCGCCCGCCGGGTGGTGCGCGCCCCCGCCCCCGGCGTGATGAAGAGCCTGATCAAGCTCGGCGACCTGGTGCAGGAGGGAGATGTGATTGCCCATGTGGGGGACGCTCCCATTATCGCGCCGCTCTCGGGCATGGTGCGGGGGCTGCTCAGCGATGGCATCGAAGTCCCGATCGGCTTCAAGATTGGCGATATCGACCCCAGAGGAGAGCGCGCCGATGCCACCACCGTCTCTGACAAGGCCCGCGCTATCGGCGGCGCCGTATTGGAAGCCATGATGCATCTGGCCCAGCGCAGATAAGCGTGAACATAAAGCCTATCGGCAAGGCCCGCGTTATCAATTAGCGGCGCCGTTCTGGAAGCCAGAATGCATCTGGCCAAGCGCCAATAAAGGCTCTGCGCGCCCCCTCAGCGCCAAGCAAAAGCCCCACCGTGATGGTGGGGCTTTTTTCGGCCGGTCGGTTGATGCCGCTCCCTTTACCTCAGGGAAACCTGCGTCACGGCCGGGTTCGTTGCAAACGCCAGGCACGAAATGCCAGCACAACCAGAGTGATAGCGGTCAGCGGCAGCACGAAACCGGTCAGCGCCGCACTGAACTGACCTTGCAGCGGACTGGATGTGGCGTGCAGGATCAGCCAGCTGGTGTAACCGATGTAGTAGGCCAGAAACAGCGCCCCTTCCCAACGGGCGATGGTGTAACCGGTAAAGAAGATGGGCAGGCAGGCGAGCGCCACCGCAATCATCACCGGAATATCGAATTGCAGGGCGGTGGCCGACACTTCGAGCCCTCCCGGCGTCACCATGGAGGTGAGCCCCAGCACGCAGAGGATATTGAAGATATTGCTGCCGACCACGTTGCCCACCGCGATATCCCGCTCCCCGCGCAGGGCGGCGACGATGGAGGTCACCACCTCCGGCAGTGAGGTGCCGACGGCTACGATGGTGAGGCCGATCACCAGATCGCTCACCCCGAAGTAGTGGGCAATCTCCACCGCGCTGCTGACCAGCAGCCGGGAGCCCAGGATCAACATCCCCAATCCCGCCACGATAAAGAGCAGATTGCGGGGCAAGCTGTGAGGCGTCTCGGGCTCTTTTTGGCCAAACTCCTGCTCATATTCCGCCTGTACCGCCTTGGTTTCACGGCGGCTCTGCACAAACAAAAACGCGGTGTAAGCAACGACCCCGGCAAACAGCAGCGCTCCTTCGAAGGCTGAAATACGGCCATCCCAACCAAACAGCAGCACCAGCAGCGAGATGGCGATCATCAGGGGCACATCGAAGCGCACCAGTTGCTGGGAGACCACCAGCGGCACGATCAAGGCCGAGACACCGAGAATAAACAGCACGTTAAAGATATTGCTGCCGACCACGTTACCCACGGCGATCCCCGCCTGCCCCTCGAGGCCAGACTGGATGCTCACCGCCAGTTCAGGGGCACTGGTGCCAAAAGCCACTATGGTCAATCCCACCACCAACGGGGAGATGCCCATCATGGTGGCGAGGCGCGCCGCCCCCCGCACCAGAGATTCGGCCCCCATCACCAGACACACCAGCCCCACGGCCAACCACACCAGCGTCATCATACGGTTTCATCCTTGCCGTTACGTTTGTTGAAATAATCACAATGAATCAAATGCCTGCGCGTCAACACAGCTATGTAACGCCATTGTAACGAGGGGCTGGTTCCCTGTCGCGGGCTCTTTTGAGTGCCATTTATCGTGCCACTGGCAGCCCAGTCACCACTCAGCCGTGCTTGATACGGGTATCCCCCGCCACCGATACCACGGAGCGCTTGCCCTTGCGGCTAATCACCAACAGCGCCAGCACGATAAGGGCGATGCCGCTCCCCTCCACCGACCCCGGGTTTTCCCCAAGCAGCCACCAGGAGAGCAGCACACCGGTCACCGGCACCGCTAGGGTGCTGAGGCTGGCGATCCCCGCTGGCAGTTTTTTCAACACAAACAGCCAGAGACTCCAGGCGATGGCGGTGGCGAAGATGGCGCTATAGGCCAGCGCTCCCATCACATAGGGTTGCCAGTCGATGGGGCGCTCCGGCACCAGCGCCGCCACCAGTGCCATCACTATGGTTGCGTAGATCATCTGCCAGGTGGTGAGGGACATCAGATCCACCCCGGGGTGGCGGGCATACATCCGCTTGGCGATGATGGCGCTGATCCCCCAGCAGATGCCGGAGAGGATTGCCAACAGCGCACTCTTGAGGGATTCAAGGTGCAACTGCCAGGGCTGGATCACCAGCAGCAACCCGCAGGCCGCCACCCCGACCGCCAGATAGTGCAGCTTGCGCATCCGCTCACCGAGAAAGAGCGCCGCGAAGATCACCACCCAGAACGGCATGGTGTAACTCAAAATGGCCACCTTGCCCGCCCCGCCGCTGATCAGCGCCCACTGGGCCAACCCCACCATGCCGCAGGTCTGGAACAGGGCGATGGCCAGGGTATAGCGAAACGGGGTGGGCTTGAGATAACGGCGCCCACGCAGGGCCAGCACCAGCAACAACACCAGGGATCCGCACAGGCAGCGCAGGGCGGTGAACTCGAAGGCCCCCGCGTAGAGCATCACCTGCTTCATCACGATCCAGCTGTAACTCCAGATGGCGGTGAGCAGGACTAACCCCCCCAGCGCCGCCATATTGATCTTTCCACTCATCTCTCACCACGCATTGCTCTGACTTTCGCCTCTTGTTCCGATGGGCCAACCCTTATCGGGGTGGCTATCTTACCCCTGTGCTGGCGGGCTGCCCATTCCCTACGGGCGAATAGCCTATGGGCAAATTGCCTGTGAGCAAATCGACCTCAGCCACGGCAACGCCCGAGCCAAAAGCAGCAGGGGGCCAAGGCCCCCTGTCTATCAACCCGTCATCACGCAACACGCTACAAACTGATCACGGTCCCGGTCTTGCCTGCGATCCCCTCGGCTGCCTTCTCCAGTAGGGTGATCAGGGATTTGCGCCCGGGCAAGGATGTGGCGAACGAGAGCGCCGCCTCCACCTTGGGCAACATGGAGCCTTTGGCAAACTGCCCCTGGGCGATAAAGCTGTTGGCATCGGCCACGCTCAGGGTATCGAGCCACTGCACATCTGGCTTGCCGAAGTTGATGGCGACCTTCTCCACCGCGGTGAGGATGATCAGCATATCGGCATCAATCAGCTCCGCCAGCTTGGCACTGGCCCAATCCTTGTCGATCACCGCGCTGGCGCCGCGCAGGTGATTGCCCTCGCGCAGCACCGGAATGCCGCCGCCACCGACGGTGATCACCACCTGACCGGCGGCCAGCATGGCGGAGACGGTCTCCTTCTCGATGATGTCGACGGGTTTGGGAGAGGCCACTACCCGGCGATAGCCGCGACCGGCGTCCTCTTTGAGCCGCTCGCCCTTGGCCATCAGCGCCTCGGCCTCCTCCTTGCTGAAGAAGCCGCCGATGGGCTTGCTGGGGTCCTGGAAGGCGGGATCATTTTTATCCACCTCCACTTGCGTCACCAGCGTGGCGACCGGCTTGTGGATGCCACGCTCCAGCAGGGCTTCGCGCAGGGCGTTTTGCAGGTCATAACCGATGTAGCCCTGACTCAGGGCCACACAGACCGACATCGGCAGATGGGGGGATTTTGGCTCGTGGCGGGCCGCCACTTCGAACGCCTGCTGGATCATCCCCACCTGCGGCCCGTTGCCGTGGGTGACCACCACCTCGTGCCCCTGGGCGATCAGGTCGGCGATGGTGTGCGCCGTGCTCTGCACCGCCTTCATCTGCTCGGGCAGGTTGTTGCCCAGAGCGTTGCCCCCCAGGGCCAGTACGATACGCTGTTTCATCTTGTGCTCTCCGATGATAAGGGTAGGCCGGTGTCATACCGGCTCGGTTGTTCTGTCTATCGCTGTGCTGATGGTTGTTCTCTGACCGCTTCGCCCAGCAGTGGATCAAAGGGTGCACGCGCCAAAAAGCGTCCATGCCCCCGTTGCCCGGTAAATTCGCCGTCGCGGGCGACTATCTCGCCGCGACTGAGGGTCATCCTGATCTGGCCGGGACAGCGCATCCCCTCATAGGGGGTGTAGTCGCCGTTGTCATGCAGCGCGGCATGGCGGATCTGGGTCTCGCCACGGGGATCCATCAGTACCAGATCGGCGTCGGCCCTGGGTTGCAAGTTGCCCTTGCGCGGCCAGAGGCCAAACAGGCGCGCCGAATTGGCGCTGGTGAGGGCCACGAAGCGCGACGGCGAGATGCGCCCGCCGAGCACCCCGTGGGCAAACAGCAGCAGCATCCGGTTCTCGACCCCGGGCAAGCCGTTGGGGCAGAGGCTGAAGTCGCCGCCCGAGAGGGTCATGCGCTGGGCGTGGGAGAAGTTGCAGTGATCGGTCGCCACCGTGTCGATGTCACCCGCAGCGACGCCGACCCAGAGTTTGTCGAGTTCGCTGCGCCCGCGCAGCGGCGGGCTCAACAGGAAGTCGACCCCGTTCTCCCGGTAGTAGCAGCTGTCATCGAGCAGCAGATATTGCGGGCAGGTCTCCACCCAGACCGGCTGACCCTGACGACGCGCCAGCTTCAGATACTCCAGCCCCAGTCCGTTTGAAAGGTGAACGATATAGAGCGGCGCATTGCCAGCAAGCCCCGCCAGATTGATCATCCGGGCCACCGCTTCGGCTTCGCACTCCAGCGGGCGGCTCTGCGGGTGATACCAGGGCTCATGGTGACCCGCGGCCAGCAGGGCCGCACGGCGCGCCGCGATGGCGGCATCGTTCTCGGGATGGACGGTGGCGAGCGCCCCCACCTCTTTGAGGCGGGCCAGGGCGCGCAGCACGTCGTGGTCCCCCAGCTTGTACTGGTAGGTGAGGTAGAGCTTGAAGCTGCTGATCCCCTCCTCCTGCACCATGGCGGACATTTCGTGGAGGATGGCGTCATCCACATGCTGGATCACGCCGTGAAAGCTGTAGTCGATCACCGCCTGATCGGCGGCGTAATCGTGATAGCGGGCCAGCTGGTGATGCAGATTGCACCCCGCCGGGCCAAATCCCATATGATCGACGATGGTGGTGGTGCCACCACAGGCGGCGGCACGGGTACCGCTGAAAAAGTCATCGCAACTGCGTGCAATCCCGACATCGATGTTGAAGTGGGTGTGGACGTCGATACCGCCCGGCATCACGTAACAGCCGCTGGCATCGATCAGCTCGGTTTCGCCATCGGGCTGGATATCGGCGGCACGGGCACGGATCACCCCGTTCTCGATCAGCAGATCCTGACGATATTCACCCTGTGCATCGACCAGCACGCCATTCTTGATCAGCCGTTTCATCCCCACCACCTCGAACATCATATCGCTTCAAACAGCAAGGCCCCGCCTTAACACAGACGGGGCACTTGCCACACTTGCAACAGCCGGACGGCGATGGCAGTCACCGCCCGGCAGACCCCTTACTTGTCCAGCTCGGCCAGATAGAGCATGGGGATCACGGCGTACATGGCGGCGCACTTGACCAGATGCTCTTTCCAGGTCTTCTCGTTCGGCGCATGGGCTTCCGGCTCTTTACCCGGACCAAAACCGATGACCGGAATGCCGTGGCGACCCATGATAGAGACCCCGTTGGTCGAGAAGGTCCACTTGTCCACCACTGGCGCCTTGTTGAACAGCTGAGTGTACGCCTTGGAGAGGGTCTTGACGGTGATGTGATCCTCTTCCACCTTCCAGGTCGGGAAGTAGCACTCGGTCGGGTAGACCAGACCGGTATAGGCCGGACGGTCGTACTGATACATGGAGACCTCGGCACCGGCAGCTTGCACCGCAGGCAGGGCACGGATCTCGTCCAGCGCGCCTTGCCAGGTCTCGCCCCAGGTCAGACGGCGGTCGATGGAGACGGCGCAGCTGTCGGCCACGGCGCAGCGGCTTGGCGAAGTGAAGAAGATCTCGGAGACCGTCAGGGTGCCCTTGCCGAGGAAGTCGTCATTGCCAAGGTTGTGGCTCAGCGCCTGCAATTCGCCGAGGATCGGGCCCATCTTGAAGATGGCGTTGTCACCGCGCTCCGGCGCAGAGCCGTGGCAGCTGACGCCCTGCACCTCGACGCGGATCTCCATGCGACCGCGTTGACCACGGTAGATCTGGCAGTCGGTCGGTTCGGTACTGACCACGAACTCGGGGCGGATCTTGCTCTGCTCGATGATGTACTGCCAGCAGAGACCGTCGCAATCCTCTTCCTGCACGGTGCCGGTCACCAGCAGGGTGTACTCGTCTTCCAGTCCCAGATCCTTGATGATCTTGCCGGCATAAACCATGGAGGCCATGCCCCCTTCCTGATCGGAGGCACCGCGACCACCGATGATCTCGTGATCTTCCATCCCCTCATAGGGGTCGAAGGTCCAGTTGGCGCGGTTACCGACACCGACGGTATCGATATGGGCATCCATGGCGATCAGGTGCGGACCGTGGCCGATATAGCCCAGCACGTTGCCCATGGGGTCGATCTCGACCTTGTCAAAACCAACCTTCTCCATCTCCTGCTTGATGCGCAGCACCACGCGCTCTTCATCGCAGCTCTCGCTCGGGATGGCGATCATGTCGCGCAGGAACTGACTCATCTCGGCTTTGTACTGGTAGGCCTTCTCCAACACCATTTCAAACGGAATTTGCTTGCTCATTGTGATTCTCCATAACAACTGAGAGTGCGCGGCCTGTTCATCGGCAGCGCCCTGTGCCCGTTACCGCGCCCCCGTTAGCGAGGCGCGATCAATTCTTTGATTCGTGGTTGCTTACTCGCAGCCGGAGTTACTCGCAGGCCGGGTGTTTGCCTTCCCACACCACTTCCCGATAGTGGGTCACATCGGTGTCCCCTTCGGTGTTGATGATCAGCACCACGGAGTCGCGACTTAGCCCCAGACGTTCCATCAGCGCCGCGCGATCCGGGTGGTGACGCACCGCCGCCAGCACGCCGGTACCGACCGAGCCGGATTCGCCGGAGATGATGCGGGGATCATTGCCAAGGGGGTTGCCCAGCACCCGCATACCCAGCGCCGACACCTTGTCGTGGCAGGAGATGAACTGGGTGGTGCAGCTTCTGAGCAGAGGCCAGCCGAGCGGATTGGGTTCACCGCAGGCGAGACCGGCCATGATGGTGCGCATGTCGCCGCCTACGTTGACCATCTCCCCCGCCACACCGGAGCGGTAGATGCAGTCGGCCTGATCCGGCTCGACGACTATGCTGTGCAGGTTTTTCGCCCCGAAGCAGTCCACCAGATAGCCGAGCACCCCGCCCGCCAGCGCACCTACGCCAGCCTGCAGCAGCACGTGGGTCGGCTGCTTGATGCCCATGGCCTGCATCTGCTCGACCGCTTCGTCGGCCAGAGTGGAGTAACCCTGCATGATCCAGGTCGGGATCTTGGTGTAACCCTCCCAGGCGGTGTCTTGCACGATGTGCCAGCCGCGCTCTTCGGCCATCTTCATGGTCAGGCGCACGGTATCGTCATAGTTCATGTCAGTGACGATGCACTCGGCACCGAGGTTGAGGATGTGATCCACCCGCTCCTGGGCAGAGCCCTTGGGCATGTAGACCACCGCATGCTGACCCACCTGCTTGGCGGCCCAGGCAACACCGCGACCGTGGTTGCCATCCGTGGTGGTGGCGAAGGTCATCGGCTCCTTGATGGTGCGTTTGATGAGATCGAAGGAGAAATCCTCGATGGCCACCCCGTATTTTTCACAGAGCAGGTTGGCGATGGCATAAACACCACCCAGCATCTTGAAGGCATTGAGGCCAAAGCGCTTTGACTCGTCCTTGACCAATATATTTTTCACCCCGATATAGGCGGCCAGATCTTTCAGGTCGCACAATGGGGTCGGCTCATAACCGGCCAGTTTTTTATGAAAAGCGCGAGCCTTTTGTGCTTCAACACGGGAAAACAGCGGTGATGGCTCGGCGGTAAAAAAGCGGTTATCGGCAATATCCATCTTCAGCGAAAATTGGGACATGCTTACCTCACTAGGCGTTACCTGACAAAGAGCAGCCTCGCCGGGAGATCCGTTATTCAGATACCACGGGGAGAAAACTCGAAATAATGGATTCGACAGCGTGGGCAGGATGAATATTCACCCTGCCCTGCCGTTATTTATTTCACCCGCTTTTGCGCCTCTTTAATCAGATTCTCCAGGGTTTCTGCCGGGGCGGAGAATTTACGGGCCATGATCATGGCGGCGATAATATAGGGCTTCCAGCTCGCCTCTTTGTAAGTGGCGATACGGTATTTCTCGAATACCCCTTCGGTCACTTCGCCCTCTTTGCAGGAGACGCCAGAAATATCGGCGGGCAGGCAGTGCATATAGAGCGCTTCGCCACCCTTGGTGAGCTTCATCATCTCCTCGGTGCAGTGCCAATCCTTGTGCTTGGCGTTCTGCTCCAGACAGTGTTTCTCCAGATCTTTGAGGCCAGCGTGGTCATTGGCGCGCAGCAACTCGGTGCGCTGCTCCATCACCTTGTAGGGAGCCCAGGACTTCGGATAGACGATATCGGCATCCTTGAACGCCTCTTCCATGGAGGTGACCTGACGGAAGCTACCGCCGGAGGCCTTGGCGTTCTCTTTGGCCACTTCGATCACGTCCGGGATCAGGTCATACCCTTCCGGATGGGCCAGGGTCACGTCCATGCCAAAGCGGGTCATCAGACCTATGATGCCCTGCGGAACGGAGAGCGGCTTGCCGTAGCTCGGGGAGTAGGCCCAGGTCATGGCAATCTTCTTGCCCTTGAGGCTCTCCAGGCTGCCGAAGTGCTCCTGCAACCAGGCGAGATCAGCCATCGACTGAGTCGGGTGATCAATGTCGCACTGCAGGTTGACCAGTGCCGGACGCTGGGGCAGCACGCCCTTCTCGAACCCTTCATCCAGTGCCGCGCCCACTTCACGCATATAGGCGTTACCGGCCCCGAGGAACATGTCGTCACGGATGCCGATGGCATCGGCGCAGAAGGAGACCATGTTGGCAGTTTCACGGACGGTCTCGCCGTGGGCGATCTGGGATTTGCCCTCATCCAGATCCTGCTGGGCCAGACCGAGTAGGTTCAGCGCAGAGGCATAAGAGAAGCGGGTTCGGGTGGAGTTATCGCGGAAAACCGAGATACCGAGCCCGCTATTAAACAGTTTGGTAGAGATATTTTCGGCGCGCAGGGTCTTGAGGGATTCGGCCAGTTTCAATACCAGCTCCAGCTCCTGAGGAGTTTGCTCCCAGGTCAGCAGAAAATCTTTTTCATGCAGGTTGGATTTGAGTGCTCTGATCTCTTTGATTAATTCGTTAACTGCTTTCATCGTTCGCCCCAATCATTGGATGAGATATGGATAGCTCCCCTTTCACTCACGATGTCACCAGCATCCCGGTTGTGGGTGAGCTCATCGGTTAGCGTCGATGTAAGGCAATCAATAAGCGTGCCAAACTAAAAAAATGCAGGAAGATATTAATAAATGGCGAAAGTGTGTGATGCAGAGCACAAAAGCGGCGGCTATTTCAGCGATTTATTCCATAAAAAGGTGAGCGGATCAGCCAAGCCATAAAATAGCCGAGTGATAATAACCAGAGGCAATATCCCTACGTCGGTGAGAATTATCATCAAAGGTCAGTTTCAGGGGCTGAAATGATATAACCGCGCTGGCCGTTATCATTATGATAATGCCCCTTTTGGATTCAACTGCCCGCGATGGGCAATGGCCAGCACTGCCAGCGCGCAGCCAGGATCAACACCTCCTGCTCCAGCCAAGCTCCCTTCGTCACCAGTTCATCGAGCCAGGGAACGCCTGTCGGCGTGCCATGACCATCGCCCTGATCAGCCTGCTTCATCACACGCCAGGGCACCTTGCCACTGTCCGTCGCAAAGGTGCGCACCGGACGGGCGTAGTGATCCAGATAAGGCAGCAGCTCACTGGGGAGCCAAAGCATGGCAGGACGCTGCAGCTCACGCGCCAGCTCGATGGCAATGTCGATACCCCGTTGATCGAGATCGCCGAAATGGGCCCACTGCACGCCCGCAGGCAACAGCGGGATCAGCCGTTTGGCCAGGGTGGTATTGCGACCGGGGGCAAAGAGCAGCAGTTGCCCGGGTTGCAGCGGGTAGTCGACAAAGGCCCCCTTGTTCTCCACCGTAATCACGCGATCCCCTTGCCAGCCGATGGCCGCCAACGTTGTCAATGTCCGCTCCGGCAACGCCAACTCCCCCAGCAGGGCCATCACCGCCGTCATATCGTGCTGCTGACCGTGCCGATCGACCAGCGAGAGCGGTTCGAGGGTTCGGATGCGAATCACCTCATCCTGCGTGAGCGACAAATCCGCCAGCTGTGGATCCGGGCATTCACTGCGCGAATGCTTGCTGTCCCCATGCCAGAGTGCATGAAAGCAGGCCTGATTGAGCCGTGCTGGCAAATTCACACCCAGGCGTTGCAGCTGCTCACGCTTGTCCGGCTCGGAGGGCACCACCTGCGCCAGCTGTCCAGCCAGATAAGTCCGCCCCGCCTCGGTCAATATATGACGGGCACTGCGCCCAACTGATTCGACTCCGCCCACCGCTTGCAACAGCTCCTTCAACTCTCGGCCATGCCTGCTCTCAAGGGAGCAGCCCTTCTCGTTCTGGCTATCGAGCAACTTTGCACACAGTTCCTGTACCCGAACCTCATCAAACAGCGACATCCTTATCCTCCTCTCAGCACATCATGTGACGCAGTAGAGGTGATTTTCCCCGTCGTTACCGTGACCGGCTTCGCAAGGGTCTATCATCAGCCCCTTTTGCTCCAGGATCACACTCTCTGGTACTGGTAAACCCGTGCCAAACCGCGCAAGCTGGTTGATATGCCGCCCCCAGGCGGCCCCTTTTCGATGGACTTCCACAAGGCGTTCCCATGACCGACACCACAGAAAAGTCCCCCTCCTCCTGGCATATCTCGGATATCCGTGAGCTGGCGCAACTGCTGACCCTGGCGCTGCCCGCTGCGGTAGAGATCACCGAAGCGGTACATCAGGCTGTGCTCAGCGGTATGGGGATCAAGGGGCGGGATGAGGGGAAGACATCCGGGATCACCGGGCTGGTCTACAAGGGGGTTCACGGCGCGGCCAATACCCTCGGCAGCGGCATCAACGGGTTGCTGACCCGGCTGCCGCCGACCCCGCCACTGCACCATATTCCCGAGACGCCCAAACGCGCGGCACTGATCGCCACCCTCAACGGCGTGATGGGGGACGCACTGGTCGAGAGCCATAACGCCCTCGCCACCCCCATGACCCTGCGCTATCAGGGAGCGCCTCTCGACTGGCAGGCCATGCCGACAGATCTGCCCCGCGAGGGACGGGTGCTGTTGATGGTGCATGGCCTGTGCATGAACGATCTGCAGTGGCAGACCCTTTATCAGGGTGAACCGGTCAACCATGGGGAGCAACTTGCCAACGCGCTTGGTTATCAGCCTCTTTACGTGCGCTATAACTCGGGACTGCCCATTGCACAAAACGGGCAGACACTGGCCCTGTTGCTGGAGCAGCTGCTCACCCACTGGCCGGGAGACCTCAAAGAGATAACGATAATGGGCTACAGCATGGGGGGACTGGTTGCCCGCAGCGCCTGCCACCATGCCTGCGTGGACGGGCTCATCTGGCCTGTGCACCTTGCCAACCTGATCTTTCTCGGCACACCACACCATGGCGCACCGCTGGAACACGCCGGGCACTGGCTGGAACAGTTGCTGCCCGCCAGCGCCTACACGGAACCTTTTGTCAGACTGACACGGTTGCGCAGCACGGGTATCAAGGATCTGCGCCACGGCAAGGTGATCGAGACGCTCGCACCACCCGATCCCGCCGTGCCCATGCGTGATCCCCGCGAGCCGCTTCCCCTCCCCTGCGGCGTCAACTGCTATGCCATCGCCGCGACCACTGCCGCCAAGCGCAGCTTACTGGCCGACCGATTGATTGGCGATGGACTGGTGCCCCTGCGCAGCGCCCTCGGCCAGCACAGCGAGGCGCGTCATCAGCTGGCCTTTCTGCCCGCCCATACCCTGATTATCTATCGCACCAGTCATATGGCCCTGCTCGGCAGCCCGCAGGTGGGCCA
This sequence comes from Aeromonas sp. QDB62, assembly GCF_027705695.1. Lineage (NCBI taxonomy): Bacteria > Pseudomonadati > Pseudomonadota > Gammaproteobacteria > Aeromonadales > Aeromonadaceae > Aeromonas > Aeromonas sp. QDB62. The sequence continues at coordinate 123,713 of NZ_JAPDCD010000009.1, forward strand.
ACAACTGCTGCGCTGGCTCACCCCTCACCCGGTGTGATGGACGTGACCACATAGCTGCCACAGCGTCGAGCTGCACCCGCCTTGCCAGCGAGCGGATAGATCTGCGCACCACCTTTATGAGGCAACCGGCCACCGCGGGTTGGCTATTAATGCAACGGAGTGCTGGTTTACAGGGTGGCCATGTGGCACTCTGGGATGTCGAAGGAAGAGCCCCCCCCTGGCACCTCGTGTGTCACCACTGCAAAGGAGCGCCAACGATGGCCAAAGCAAGCAAGAAAGATATCAAGAAGAAGATCGCCGCACGCCTTGAGAAAATTGCCAAGCACGAAGGCAAGATCAAGAAGCTGAAGAAGTCCCTGAAATAGGGACCTACCGAATTAAGTGAAACCGCCAACTGGCGGTTTTTTCACATCTATCCCCGACATTAACGCTGCGCTGAAAATAGCCAGAGAGCAATCAGGCCTCGCGACGAACGAACCGTCCGGACACGATAAATAGTCGACGCATGGTAAAAATAGCAAATCGAAGAAGCTGGCTTCACCATGGTCAAATGGACATAAAATACAGGGCCCAGGAAATTTAAAATATTCCTGGGCCCTGAATGTCACAATTTATTAGCGTAACTGAGATGCCAATGTGGTAGCCATCATCACCCACTCATCAAATAATGCTTTAACATGTTCAACTACTAACTGCTGTTGATCATCTGCGAGTGTTTCACCGACCCCCTGACGCAATCCCTTTGCCATGACTTCATGGGTCATTGAGTCTGTCAGCATACCTTCAACAGAAATTGTCACTACTTTGTCGCGATACCCCAGCGCGGTTGAAGCACCGGCCAATACTAATGCGACAGGGACAACCTCATAAGCTTTGAGTCCCTCAACCGTCGTCGCAACACCGGTGACGGCAAGTTTATAGTCCAGCGTGTCTGCGCCAGGGGTATTGGTTAATTCATAACTCTTGCTGATCTCCTGACTGAGTTTCTGGGTTAAATAGTCGGATATTTTGTCAAGATTCTCCTGCTTGACTTGAGTCCCTTCTTTCGGTTTCGGGTAGAAGACAACGGGGTGAATAATGATCTTTTTATACTTGCCCTTAACCATTTCCGGGTTGATCCAGCGTAACGCTTCACCTTGATAGTCACCAGGCGCCTTGGTTAACACAGAATAATCACCCAAATAACCCGAGCGAGGCACCTCAGCAGGTGTTGAACCGGATGGTCCGGAACCGGCACATGCTGCCAGCAGTAATGTCGAAAGTAAAATAGCGATCTTGGTGTTTTTCATATGCATTCCTATTGCTTATTGAATGAAACACGTAGCACTAGTAAAATAATGGCCTGCCTAAATAAAAGAATATTGTGTTGTTATTACTCTCCCCATAACCATAGCCAAGATAAACGGGTCCGAGTGGTGTGTTCGCCCCTAAAAAAACACTCCCGGCCCATTCTGAATTTGAACCAAAGTCATTTTTACTTTCCCATACACCACCATATTCGATGGTTGTCCCTAAATACCATGAAAGCAATGGTATTATTTTGAACTGATGATAGTAGACCCCTGATATCACCCCGGCCTGCTGGCCAGAAAGAGAGTTTTCTGTATAACCAGATAAATTCAGGAATCCGCCAAAGCGATATAAATCCTGGATCGGCGCAGTGCCATCGATCGTTGTCATCGCCGTACCTGCTAATCCAAGCACATGACCACCATAAACCGTCTTGTATATAGCAGCACTTGCCATCGCTTGATCAAACTGACTATCACTACCCCATGATGGGTCGGCCTTGGCATACTCAACCAGGCTAAACCAGCCAGATGTGGGGAAATTAAGATTATCGAGTCTGTCAACCGAGAATCGGGTATAGAGCTGTGCGGTATCATAATTAAATGAATCCCAACCAGGCGTTCCCGTACTTAACTCTCCATCGCCCGTGCGATAGCGATAGCCAATCCGAAGATCACCATAACGCGGGAATTCTCTGCCCAACGCGGCATCCATTTTCGCTTCTGTCACTTGGTAAATAGCAAGATGATTACCCTCATCGTCATAGATACCGACATCATAAGATCCGTAAGAGGCACCTGTCTGCCAGAAATATAATCCTTGCATATCAAATGGTTGGAACCACTCCGCACCAATTTTAGGTTCATTCCCGAACTGGACACCACCACGCAGCTCACCCCCCAAGGAGTTTATATCGGTACGTTGGTAAGAAAGTGCCAAATTGTAGCTATCATCCTTCTGCACTGAACTAGAGAGCTCCACGCCAAACTGCATATAGTTAGGACCCCAACTTTTCGCTTTGGCATCCACCTCCAGCCCTTTTTTACCGTCCTCTTCGATGACGTCATAACTCACCGACTGAAATAGACCAAGGCCATATACGGCGCCAATGTCTTGCTCCAATACTTCCCGATCCAGTGGTTTACCAATTGCTTGATTAATTCGTTTTGCAATAATTTGATCATCGGCGTTAGCATTGTTTTTTATTCTGATAAAGTTGATGACTGGTTCACTTTTCTCCGGGTGATTTCTTGACATCAGCATATCATTGTATGCGGATTCAGATAAACTGAGCGCCTCAAGTTTTTTATTTACCTGAACAGCACTTTTATACCCTATTTTCATGGCATCATTTGTTTTATCAAAATCGCCACTTCCGATATCACCAAGTGCAGGTACAATGAGAATATCTTGTTGATGCAAGGAGGCAATTTGCCGATCAGCATTAGTCCGCGTCATAATCGATGTCATCTGAACGGTAATGGCAAACATATCTGTCACTTGATCTGCTGGCATATATGGCGAGCTAATGTCAACCGCAATAACTATATCAGCCCCCATGCTACGAACAACATCAACAGGAAGGTTATTAGTCAAGCCGCTATCAACCAGTAAGTGGTTATCTTGCTGCACCGCAGCAAAAGCACCGGGAACTGCCATGCTTGCGCGCATCGCGGTAGCCAGATCTCCTTTAGCTATGATGACTTCACTGCCATCACCTATATCTGTGGCGATGGCTCTAAATGGAATAGGTAATTTATCAAAGTCCGTAATGGTACTAACGGGTAATGTGAGCTCTCTCAAGACCAGTGAAAATTTCTGTCCTTGTATGGCACCTGTCGGAAATTTAAGTTCCCCCTTGTCGGTCACACCCGGCCTGGCATCAATCAAATAAAGCCGCTCTTCCTGCTTACGGCGAAGTGGCAGATCTTGTCGTGCAGGGTCATCATTGAAAATATATTCCCAGTCCATTGCACCGAGTGCTTTTTCAATCTCATCGGCTGTTTTACCAGATGCATAAAGGCCGCCAACAATAGACCCCATACTGGTACCGGCAATACAATCAACAGGAATTTTTAACTCTTCAAGCCGTTTTAGAATACCTATATGAGCTGCGCCTCGAGCCCCACCACCACTCAACGCCAAGCATACTTTAGGGCGTTCATTTGCATAACCAATTTGGGGTGAAGCGCAACAAGATAGTAGCACTAGCCACACCGACTTGGTGAAAATACGTGAACCGCGCCACTTATGATAACTTGTCATTTTGATAACCTCCCTATTACCAAATTATTCACCTGAAATTCAGCCTTCTTAAGATAACAGGTAGGTCCGTCAACGCTTTTTTATAAAAGATCTTTAGCCCTGGACAAAGATAATTCAGCCCAGCTTCGCCCTCAGGAGTCTTGACAAAACGATTTTTGGGGCATTCCCCCCAGCATAATTTCAAATATGAGCAGACTTTGCAGTATTGTGTCAGTGACTTGTGCTTGGCATACGCAAACTCTTTTTGGCGGTTAGAAAATGCCATTTCGCCTTCATGAACATGTAATATATTTCCCAGTCGATATTCTGGGTATACAAAACGATCACAACTATACACATCACCATCGTGTTCAATGGCAATTGCTTTTCCACAAATTTGCCCGCTGACACAGGACTGGGCTCCTTTACCCAGCATTTGACTAATCACATTCTCAAATTGATCTACAAATACCGAGCCAAAATCGTGTGAAAACCAGACATCCCAGATTTCTGTCAGAAAATGCCCCCAATCTTCGGGACTCACGCGGACCAATCTGTGACAATCGAGTCAGAGTGACCCGGTTTAGCCCTCAGAGATCCCCTCATTTTTAGAGACTCAAATAATTCCAAGTGTGCGGGTATATAAGCGGTGTTGCTTCAGGTAG